>VGWY01000038.1 GCA_016873575.1 Nitrospira sp.
TGAAGAGGCAAAAAAGATTCTAAAAGGACTGAGCCAGTAAGGGTGTTATGTTAAGACTCTTCAGACATTACATATCGCTAAGGTTACTTGCCCTCTTTATTGGTGATATAACGGTCATTATCCTTTCAGTCGTTACTGCAATAAGGGTAAGGTTTTTAACTGGTAACTTAGAGTCTATCATGATTCATGAGATGTCTTTGACAAAGATGATTGTCTTTGTGTCTCCGTTCATATGTTCCCTCTTTCTTATGGACCTTTACCGTCTGAATGGGAAAAGGGGAAGAAAAGAACTGTTTACAAGGATCCTATTTTCTCTCTTTCTTACATTACCGGTTCTGGCGACCATGTATTACTTCCTGCCCTATGTCATGTTTGGAAGGGGAATATTTCTCCTTTCTTTTATTTCTGCTGCTATTGGCCTTACACTCTGGCGTTTTTTTATGGAATACTTCTCTGAATTTCCCGTTGCTATCAAAAAGGTACTGATACTTGGTACAGGACCTCTCGCGAAAAGTCTCGGAGACCTTGTAACAAATGGTACTCTTAAGGTTTATAACCTCTCTGGTTTTATTTATTGCGCAAATGAACCTCTCTTTGTTCCCTTATCACAGGTGCTCGGAAGGGTGGATAATCTCACACGGATCGTAGAAAGGGAAGATGTAAAGAAGATAGTGGTATCCCTCAATGAAAGAAGAGGGGTTTTCCCCTTACAGACACTCCTTGACTGTAAATTAAGGGGTATAGAGGTTGTGGATGCCCCTACATTTTATGAGCAGCTTACCGGAAAGCTGCTCATAGAAGAGACAAAGCCGAGCTGGTTTATCTTCTCTGACGGTTTCAAGGAATCAGTTTTTTATAAATCCGTAAAGAGGGTTTTTGACATAATCTTTTCATTCTCTGGACTTATAATCCTTTCTCCGATTTTGTTGATTGTTGCAACAATTATTAAACTCGACTCAAAGGGACCGATATTTTTAAAACAGGAAAGGGTAGGAGAAAATGAGAAAAAATTCATTGTCTATAAATTCAGGACAATGGTCAATAATGCAGAAAAGGATACAGGACCTGTATGGGCACAGTGTAAAGACAAACGTGTCACCAGGATTGGAAAAATCCTGAGAAAGACCAGATTTGACGAAATTCCTCAGATGATAAATGTATTAAAAGGGGAGATGAGTTTTGTAGGGCCAAGACCTGAAAGAGAATTTTTCATCAATGAGCTCAAGAAACAGATTCCTTACTACTCAAATCGTCATTCTGTAAAGCCAGGGATAACGGGCTGGGCACAGGTACGTTATGCTTACGGTTCATCCGTAGAGGATGCAATCGAAAAACTGCGATATGAGCTTTATTATATTAAAAATATGTCTCTATTCCTCGATATACTGATAGTCATTGAAACAATCAGAGTAATACTCTTTGGTAAAGGAGCAAGGTAAGATGAAGAATTCAAAATTCAAAATTCAAAATTCAAATTTCAAATATCTATTATTTTTTTTGATTATTCCGATTTTAATCATTTGTCAATTCTACGAAATGGCTAACGGTCAGGGATATGTGATTGGAGATGAGGATATGCTCAATATATTAGTCTGGGGCAGCCCCGAACTAAGCGTTCAGGTGCCTGTAAGGCCTGATGGTATGATCTCCGTTCCCCTTGTAGGAGATGTCAGGGCTACAGGAGCTACACCAAAAGAACTAAAAGAAACGATAGAAAAAGAACTTGAACGGTTTGTGAAGAGTCCAAATGTAAGTGTAGTAGTAACGGCTGTCAACAGCTTTAAAGTGTATATATTTGGTGAAGGCGTACCAGGAGGCGCAGTGACTTTGAAGAGGAATACGACAGTTATGCAGTTATTTGCACAGGTCGGCTCTCTTAAAAATGCTGACATTAATAATTCATATGTTATGAGGGATGGTAGAAAACTGAGGATTGATCTCTATAAACTTGTCGTTAAAGGCGACGTATCTCAGGACATTCCTCTCATGCCTAACGATATCATTTTTATTCCTGATAATTTCGAAAAGCGTATCAAAGTTGTAGGAGCCGTAAAAGCTCCGGGTATAATACAATACAAGGAGGGTATGACTGCCCTTGACGCTATATTAAATGCTGGCGGCTTCACAGAGTTCGCGAAGCAGAATGATGTGATAATTGTGAGAAAAGAAACTAATGAGGTTAAAAATATAGAGGTGAGGCTTAAAGATGTCATAAAGGATGGTGATATCAGCAAAGATGTACCTTTGCGGCCTGGAGATATGATAGTAGTTAAAACCGGGATATTTTAGGGGGGGATTTTTATGCCAGAAGGTAAATCTTCAAATTTTGATCTAAAACAATACTGGTCGACAATACAGAGGAGAAAATATTTAGCCCTTGCCACTGCAATCGCAGTGCTTTCATTATTCACATGGGGAAGTTTTTTTCTGCCAAAGACCTATGAGGCAAATTCCATAGTCTTTATTGAAAGGAGCCATTTTATCAACCCACTTTTAAAGGGGGTTGGAGTAACTGGCAACTTAGAAGACAGACTGCGAAATCTTAAATATGGCATTACTACCAGAAACATAATAGAACGGGTTATAAAAAAACTTGGAATGGATGCACAGGCAAAAAATCCAAATCAATACGAGGAACTTATAGATAGGATAAGAAAAAACATAGATGTAAAAGTAAAAGGTGTTCATGAAACGGATCTATTTATTATTTCATATAGTGGAAAAGAACCGAAAACAGTAAGGGATATAGTCAATACCCTTGTGGGAGAGTACATAGAGGAAAATCTGGGTTACAGAAGGACCGATGTACATGATACACATGAGTTTATACAAAGTCAGCTTATGGAATACAAGAAAAAACTCGAAGAATCTGATTCTGTCATTACTGAATTCAGGAAGAAGAATCCACATCTGATTCCACAGAGTGAAAATGCGCTTTTTGAAAAAATAGAAGGCTTCCAGAAGGCAAAAACAGAAGCAGACATCAGGTTGAAAGAACTCGTCATGATGAGGGATAATCTCCAGAGGCAGTTGACAAATGAAAAAGAACTTACTGTTGCCTTCGTCACAAAGGATGACTCACCCCAGCAAGCAAGGTTAACCCATCTGAACAACCAGCTTTCGCTTCTCATGACGAGATACACAGAGGACTATCCCGAGGTAGTAAAGGTAAAGAGAGAGATAGAGGAGCTGAAGAAAAGGATAGCCCAGGCAAAAGATGCACCAGGTGACGGGGCAGGCTCTCAGACATCTATGATGAATCCTATTTACCAGCAGTTAAGGGAACAGCTAACAACGACAAGTGCCGAGATTGAATCTCTAAAGGGAAGGTCATCAGAACTTTCAAGGCAACAACAGGCTGCACAGGGGATATTAGGACGTATGCCTAAGGAACAGGAGGAATGGGCAAGGATTCAAAGGGATAGAAATGTATTTCAGAAAATCTACGATGAGCTTTTACAGAAACTTGAAAGTGCTAGACTTTCTAAAGACCTCGAGCTGACTGACAAGACCACAACTTTCAGGGTTGTAGATCCGGCTGTCCTTCCACTTTTACCAGTTAAACCTGACAGGATTGTGATGATATTATTAGGAATAGTTTTAGGTGTTGGCGCAGGAATAGGTGCCGTCTTCGGCTTTGAATATCTTGACCATTCTTTCAAAGACAGTACTTCTATAGAAGCACGATTAAAATTACCTGTACTTGTCACAATTCCAAAAATAGTTACAGAGGAAGATGAACTTTCTGAGAAAAAACTCAACAAAAAGGTTTTCACTGCTGCCGGTGCTTATCTTTTTGTTATTATTTTGTTGCTGGTTAAAGAAGTTCTCTTTAGATATAAGGGAATTAGTATTATTAAATTTTAGGTGGAGGAATTTTAATGAGCAGAATAGAGCAGGCATTAGAAAAGGCTGTAAAAATGAGGGAAACGGTAAAAGATACTGCCCCTGTAGAAGCAGATACAGGTGTTAGTCAGCCCCCTTTGCCAAAGTTTGAGGTTGGAGAGCCTATAATTGATATAAAAGCTATAAATAGACATTTAGTCTCTATAACAGATCCTTATTCCTCTACGGCTGAACAATATAAGAAACTGCGCGTAAGGATTCTCAACGCTACCAAAAACGATTTCCTTAACACCATAATGGTTACAAGCTCTGATGTCAGCGAGGGGAAAACTGTAACAGCAATAAACCTTGCAATAGCTATTGCAAAAGAGATTGATCATACAGTTCTTCTTGTAGATACTGATTTAAGAAATCCTACCATACACAAATATTTTGGTATTGAAGCAAAATATGGCCTTAGTGATTATCTTACCGATAAGGTAAAGCTCTCAGATATATTCATTAAGACTGGCATAGGGAAACTTGTATTTTTGCCTGGAGGAGAACCACCGGAAAATCCAGCAGAACTAATCTCATCTGACAAAATGAAAAGGCTCGTACAGGAATTAAAATTAAGGTACAAAGACAGATACATAATCTTTGATTCATCACCGGTACTTGTTGCAGCAGATTCCCTTTCGCTTGGCGGTTACATGGATGGTATAGTTTTTGTAATCCAGGCAGTCCGTACATCTGAGAATACTGTAGAACAGGCGATTTCTCTCATGAAGGGTATAAATATCCTCGGTATTGTGTTCAATAATGTTCCCCATGATCTTGCAAAGAGCGTTTACCCATCATACTATTACCATTACGGATATGGGAAAGAAGGATATTTTAAAAAGCCGAAAAGTGAAGACAAAGGGAATGCTGAAAAAAAATCCTAACGCTATCTGGATTTTATCAATAGCCACACTTCTTTACATCATTTTTAATCTCTCAGAATCGGAAGGGGCTGAATTTTCACTCAATCCTTCCATTGTCGTAAGGGAGGAGTATGACGATAATATTTATCTTAGGAAAGATAACAGGGTTGACGATTATATAACCAGGGTTATGCCTTCTGTAAGCCTTTATTACAGAACACCCATATTGGATTTTACCTCGGATTATACGCTTAACTGGTGGTACTACTCAAAAAGGGGGGAAAGTGACACATCCCACAGTCTGACCCTGATATCAAAAATTAATATGATAAAGAATTTCCTCTATCTTGATATCTCAGATACTTATACAAGTGTAGTACTGGAGACAAGGGAACCTTCTACAGAAAGTAATCTCGAGAGAAACAGGACAGACTCAAATACACTCAATATATCTCCATACATGAGATATGCAATCAGCGCTTCAAATACCTTTTCTGCTGGTTATAGATATACAAACATCTGGTATGAAAGAGATGGCACCGATAGGCAGATGCATACAGGCTTTGCAAATATAAGACATGTATTCAGTTCCATGCTTAATGCCTCACTGGGAGGAGAATATACGGCTGACAGGCCTTATACAGAGCACAAGAATGACCAGAATAATGATCAAACAGCCTTATTTTTCGGAGTATCCTATAGCACAAGTCCAAAAACAGTATTGGATGGAACAGTAGGTTACCGATGGATTAATTATTTCCATGGTCGAGATGAAGATAGCATTTTCTATAAGACGGGACTAAGCTACCGTTTTTCTGAAGCAGGACAGATTGAAGCGAGATTTAGCAGTTCATTTACGAACTCACCACTCTATGGCTTAATAAAAAGCCAGACAGAAAATCTATCTGTAAAGTATGGCAGGGCATTGTCAGTAAATGGAAATATGTTCCATCGGAAGGAAAAATACTCCGAGGTGGAACGTAAAGATGATGCCATTGGCGGATCAATTGGCTTTGAATACAAACCTACCTTCAGGCTGACACTCAGTATTTCAGGAAGGCACGAGCAGGATAAATTCCTTCCCGAGGGAGAGAGGAAAAAATTATATGGCGCTTCCGGGGGTATCAATTATCGTCTAACTGATAAGACAACCGTTAGCACAAGTTATACCTATACGAAGGAAGACTATAAGAAAAGTATGAGCGATTACATAGATAATTTTGTAATGGCCCAGATTAGAACATCACTGTGAGGTAGATATGTATACATCATTTTTTGGCTTTCAATGCAAACCATTTCAACTGACTCCTGACCCTGAATTTTTGTTTATGAGCAGTGTTCATAAACGAGCATTGACGTACCTCAATTATGGGATTCAAGATAATGCTGGGTTTATTCTTGTTACAGGTGAAATCGGGGCAGGGAAGACTACCATAATCAGAAGTATGATGAAATCGCTCAAGGAAGGTATTAAGCTTGCAAGGATTAACAATACCCGTGTGTCATCTGAGCAGCTCATCTCAATGATCAACGAGGACTTTGGTATTGATACAAAAGGCAAGGATAAGACGCAGATGCTGAGTGAGCTTACGAGTTTCCTCATAGATCAATATGCCCAGGGATCACGATCTATGATCATCATAGATGAGGCACAGAATTTGTCATCTGAGCTCCTCGAAGAGATACGACTTCTTTCCAATCTTGAGACTGACAAGTCCAAACTGCTCCAGATAATACTCGTAGGCCAGCCGGAACTGAACATAACGCTCAGCAGGCCTGAGCTTGAACAATTGAGACAGCGGATAACAACCAACACACACATCGGCCCCCTCAATAGAGAAGAGACAGAGGCGTATATAAAGCACAGGCTGAAAGTTGCTGGGAATGAGGATGGTGTGAAGTTCGAAGAAGGAGTTATGGATGCTATTTACGATTTCAGTAAGGGGATACCGAGGCTCATTAATATACTGTGTGATTTTGCACTCCTGGCAGCATTTGTGGATGGGAAAAAGACGATTGATATGGAGCTCATCAAGGGTATAATCAGTGACTTTGCGAATGAGAGACCTGAAAAGAGAGCTGCTGCTATAAAAATTGAAGAGCCTCCCAAACAGGATGATATATCCAAGAAGATAAGAAAGGCATTATCAAGTATTCATTTCAGACTCCAGAATCTTGAAACAGCAGTCCAGGGTATAAAGGGATTCATTGGGTTTGATGAAACGAAGAAACTTTTATCCGTCAAAGATGCAGAACTCAAGAAAAAAGAGGAAGAACTGCTCAGAAAAGAATATGAGCTTATGGAAAAGGAAGAAGTCCTGAAGAAGAGGGAAGACAATATCAGGTATCTGTTCGAACAGAATATGAAGGGAATCTCCTCAGAGAGGCTGTAAACGAAGCTGAATTCTGGCCTGTAAGCAGGACAGGCGTTTATGAAAAATGTACATTTCAGTTTTCAACACCATAACAGGTTCATAAAAAAGTACCTGAATGGCGGTAGCCTGTTTACATGAATGCTGGCTGAAAGCTCCGACTCTCAGTCGGAGATGAAAGCCAGCTATATGAAAATATTTTCCTTGCATGGAAGCTCTCCGACTTTTAGTCGGGGAGCTTCACTAAGGAGTTCATAAGTAAGGTTATGTTATATGTCATTCCCGCTTGTCGGGAATCTTTCTGAACGATTCTGGACAAGCCAGAAGGATTGCGGACAAGCCGCAATGACAGAAATCATCAGAAGGATGTGGTTTTACTTATGGTCTTATTAATACAAACGCATTAAATGAAGTGTCATTGCGAGGAGCAGAGCGACGAAGCAATCTCAAGTGAATGAGATTGCCACGCCCTTCGGGCTCGCAATGACAATGTAACAGCACTTAGTGCGTTGACTATAGTAAATGTTTACAATTTCAAATTGAGATATGCATGATTAATGGTAAAATATGGAAATGGTAGAGTCAAACAATATGTCTTCTTTCCTTCAATATCTTTCAAAGCTGACAGGCTTTTCGCTTTCTCTCTACGGCGAAAATGGTAACGTTGTCCATACACAAACTATCGAAAACAGATTCCTTTCAGCTATTCAGGAATCTTCCCAGGGCAAAGATGAATATAACAAGTTTTTAAAGGATGGCATTCAAAAGGTGATTCACAGAAGAGATATTTCTCTCTATAAGGGGCCGGCAGGGCAATATCAGTTTTTCATACCACTCTACTTTGATAATGTAAATTTTGTTGTCACAGGGGGCGGTATATACCTTTCTTTAGACGAGTTTCGTGAATTTTATTTTCGACATGGTGAGTCTTATGGTCTACCTCCTGAGCAATTCCATTCATGGTCTCAGGATATTGTCATCAGGGATTATAAAGTCATACAGGAGACTGCACGACAAATCCAGGCACTGCTCAATATTTTCCTCAGTTGTGGTTCTGAGAGTTCTTTGAATAAAAGAAGATTTCGATTGATAAAAACCATCCTCACCCTTATATCCGATATAGATGTAGATAAACAGGCAGAAGGAGTCTGTGAGATCCTGACAGATATCCTTATTTTCCTTTTCAATGCAGATAGTGTTTCTGTCCTGATACGTCGGAATGATACATTTAGTCCGCTCAAGACAGCAGGAAGGCTGAAAGGATATCTGCAATCACACTCAATAAAGATTGAGGGCATTATGTCAGAGATTGTTAAACATCAACAGCCGCTCTACTCAGAGAGTATGCTGGATATCCTGCGGTTGGGATTTAATGACGAGGTTACTTCCCTATATGCAATTCCTATCATTTCAAAAGACGATGTAGCAGGGCTCCTGTGCATCTTTAACTCCCATATCTCTCGTGAGGACGCAGATATTATTTCAGAACTGTGCAGGGTTGCAGGCCTAATGTTCAGGCTTATAGAAGTACAGGATATCTATAATAAACGCATCAATGAAATTGATATGTTAAATATGGCTGCAACACACCTTAATAAAATAAAAGAACCGGAGATGCTTTACGATACAATCGTTGATACTTCGGTACATTTAGCAGATGCAGAGCGGGGATCTCTCATGCTTATGGAGGATGATAAAACAAACTGTCTTACGATAAAGGCTGCAAAAGGTATCAACAAAAGACTCATGAGGGAGATAAAGATCAAGCCAGGTGAAGGAATTGCAGGCAGGGTATTTCAGGATGGAACGCCACTCATTGTTGATGATATTGATAAAAATGAACAGGTACCTTTCAAGAAGAGGCCAAATTACAAGACAGGTTCCTTTATGAGCATTCCTCTCAAGATAGGAGAAAAGATCATAGGGGTGCTCAATATATCCGATAAGATCACCGGAGAGATATTTTCAGAAGAGGACATTGCCTTGCTTCGTTCCTTTGCATCGTATGCATCTATTGCGCTCGAAAGGTCGATATATTACAACCTTGCAGACTACCTCAGGGAGTTATCCGTTACAGATTCTCTCACAGGTCTTTTTAACAGACGGTATTTTGAAGAGAGGTTTTTTGAAGAGCTCCAGCGTTCAGAGCGTCATAACCTGAGCTTTTCACTCGCTATGATAGATATAGATGATTTTAAACTCTACAATGACACAGAAGGTCATCTCGCAGGTGACGAGATATTAAAGAATATTGCGAATATTGCGAAGGAGAGTTTACGCGTTATTGATATCATAGCAAGATTTGGCGGTGAAGAATTTGCAGTCATTATGCCCCAGACAGATAAAGAAGAGGCATTCATGGTTGCTGAAAGGATACGAATATCCATAAAGGAACGATTACCACACACATGGAAGAACTTTCCAAGGGATGCTATAACAATCAGCATCGGAGTAGCTGCTTTCCCATACGATGGGAAAGACAGTAAGGATTTGATAAATAATGCTGACAGGGCACTCTACAGGGGAAAGAAAGAGGGTAAGGATAGAACGGTTTTATGGAAAGACAGTCCATAACCCTGGCCAGAATCTCTTGATACAATACTTCAATTCCAAGAACCAATAATCAAACAATTCACAAACATGTTAAATGCTCTGACCATTGATGTCGAAGATTACTTTCATGTAACTGCCTTTGAACGTTATATCAGGACAGAGGACTGGGATCATTATCCCCTCAGGGTTATAGATAATACGTTAAGGATTCTTGATCTCTTAGATGAGTTTTCTGTAAAGGCAACATTTTTCATACTGGGCTGGGTCGCTGAAAAAAGTCCCTACCTTGTTAAGGAAATCCAAAAAAGGGGACATGAAATAGCATGTCATGGATATGGACACAGGCTTGTCTATAATATTGGCTCTGAAAACTTCAGGAAGGATTTACGAAAATCGAAGATGTTACTCGAGGACATCTGCGGGAATGAAATCAACAGCTACAGGGCAACAAGTTACTCAATTACAAAGAATTCCCTTTGGGCGCTTGATATTTTAATTGAAGAAGGATTCACATGCGACTCCAGCATATTCCCAGTGTTACACGATGTTTACGGTATGCCAAATGCTCATAGATTTCTACATGAAATCAGGAGACCAACAGGTATAATCAAGGAGTTCCCCATGTCAACCCTCGAAATTAAGAAATTCAATATTCAATACAGAATCCCCGTAGCAGGTGGAGGCTATCTAAGACTGTTCCCGGTATATTTTATAAAGAAGGCAATCAGCCATATAAATGAAAAGGAAGGTCAACCTGTGGTCATCTATTTTCATCCATGGGAGATTGATCCTGAACAGCCAAGAATAAAAGCTGGTTTAAAAACAAGATTTAGACATTATTTCAACCTTGATAAGACCATGGGTAAAATAAGTGCACTCTTGCAAAATTTTCATTTTGTCCCTATGAAGGATGTCATCTGTAATGTCTGCAACTAATTTGAAAATACTGAGTGTAGTTGGCGCAAGACCAAATTTCATGAAGGTTGCGTCTCTTGCGAAGGCAATAGATAGGTATAATGAGCAGAAGGAATTACCGTTGATTGATCATGTTATTGTCCATACAGGCCAGCATTATGATGAAAAGATGTCGAAACTGTTTTTTGATGAACTTGAAATACCGAGACCTGCCTATAACCTTGAGGTCGGTTCAGGCTCCCATGCGTATCAGACAGCCGAAATTATAAAAAGGCTCGAACCTGTGGTTCTGCAAGAAAGGCCAGATTTTGTATTGGTAGTAGGTGATGTCAACTCCACTTTTGCCGGTGCACTTGTGGCGTCCAAGTTGGAAATGAAGATAATCCATGTAGAAGCCGGTCTGAGAAGTTTTGACAGGAGTATGCCCGAGGAGATTAACCGTGTACTCACGGATGCTATATCTGACCTGCTCTTTACCACTGAACAGGGTGCTGAAGAAAACCTTATACGTGAAGGTATTGCAAAGGATAAGATATATTTTGTCGGTAATGTCATGATTGACACATTACTTAAGCACAAAGAAAAATCCGATCATTCAACGATACTTGAACAACTTGATATAAAACCTCATGAATACGGGGTAGTTACTTTACACAGGCCGTCAAATGTGGACAACAGAGAAAACCTCAAGAACATTCTCGATGCACTCAAAGAGATAGATAGGGACCTTCCTATTATCTTCCCTGTGCATCCACGTACAAGAGAAAAAATAATCGAATTCGGGATAGATCGTCTGAAAGGTATCATCATAATTGAACCCCTTGGATATATTGATTTCCTGAAGTTGATGAAAGAATCAAGGATCGTATTTACAGACTCAGGAGGCATTCAGGAAGAAACAACAGTCCTCAGAATACCATGTATTACTCTGAGGGAAAATACCGAAAGACCTGTTACCATAACATCAGGAACAAATGTTTTAGTAGGTACTGATAAGGGAAAAATCATCAGGGAAGCACAGCAGCGATTAAATTCTCATAGATGTGAATATTCAATCCCTCCCTTGTGGGATGGCAAGGCAGCAGAGCGAATTGTTAATGTCATTATTAAACACGCTTAACCTATCTAATTCATAAAAAGAATCTATATCCTCCGTGTTTTAAACAAAACTTTATGCATAAAGTAGGTCTAACTGATTAACATGTATATAAAATCATATAACGACCAATATCGAAATGAATGGGATACGTTTGTAATGGATTCGCAAGGCACATCCTTATTCCACCTCATAGGATGGAAAGATGCTGTCGAGAATGCCTTTGGCCATAAGTCACATTATAGGATGGCAATGCACGATGAAAAGATTTGTGGAATACTACCCCTTTTTGAGATAAAATCCCGACTTTTCGGTCATGCCCTTGTCTCTGTTCCCTTCGGGGTTTATGGTGGGATATATGCTACTGATAAAGAGTCATATGATATGCTGAGGGATATTGCAGAAACACTTTCTAAACAGATAGATGTTGATTATCTCGAATTACGATATCAGGTGAAGCCGTTTAGTAATTTAAGCGGGATTAAGGAATTAACCGATAGTAACTGGTTATCCAAAAACCTTTATGTCACTTTCCGGAGGCAGATTTTTGACACCTCTGATAAAAATTTTGATGCAATTCCACGGAAACAAAGAAGGATGATACGACAGGGCATGAAAAATGGATTGAGCTCAAAGGTAGGAGGGATTGAAGACCTTGAGACATTTTACGACATCTATGCAAGAAATGTACGGGACATGGGAAGTCCTGTTTACCCTGTTACCTTTTTCAAGGCTTTATTGGAAAACTTGAAAGATTCCTTTATTTTGTCTGTCTGGAAAGATGAAAAGATGGTAGCAGGTGTGCTTACCTTTGTATTCAAGGACATTGTGATACCATACTATGGTGGAGGATTGAGGGAATATTTCCATTATGCATCAAATGACTTTATGTACTGGGAACTGATGAGATATGGATGTGAAAAAGGTTACAGGGTCTTTGACTTTGGAAGAAGTAAAAAGGATACAGGCCCCTATCATTTCAAACGTCACTGGGGTTTTGAACCTGAGGAATTGAATTATTGCTACTACCTCGTTAAAGCCAAAGATATGCCGAATGTAAGCCCTGTTAATCCAAAATATAAACTCTTTATTAATATCTGGAAAAGACTACCACTTACCATGACTAACTGGCTCGGACCCAAGCTCGTAAGGGGAATCCCATGAGATGTTTGATCTCTTCGCTTGTGATAACTGTTCGAAGTGTTCAATCGCTTCGCTTGTTCAAAACGCCTCAAACATCTCAAACATTTTGGACATTTCGAACATCTATAATAATTCGAACATAAGCTATGATATTTAATTTTGAAAAGCTTGAGGTATGGAAATTAGCTATGGAATTAGTTGATAAGGTTTATGATTTAGCTAAAAAATACCCGGATGAAGAAAAATTTGGTTTGGCACTACAACTCAAAAAATCTGTAACATCAGTTCCATTAAATATTGCAGAGGGCAGTATCCGGGGTAAGAAAGAATTTTCTCAATTTATCAGAATTGCCCTTGGTTCACTGGTAGAGACAGTAACAAATTTAAAAATAGGCCTCATGAGAGGATTTATAAAGCAAAAAGACCATGATGAAAACACACCTCTCATTGAAGAACTTTATTTTAAGCTACTTGCATTACATAAATCTCTATCAAAGAAAGGTTCTGGCGGTTCTAACGTTTCGAACATTTTAAACGGATAAACAATTTGAACAACTCTAACGACTCGAACATTTTGAACAGGTAAACAATTTGAACATCTTATTCATATCACACCGTATCCCCTATCCGCCGAATAAAGGCGATAAGATAAGGTCTTTTCATGAGATAAAGTACCTTTCAAAAGATCATAACCTGTTCCTCGCTTTCTTAATAGATAATGAAAGGGATGTTATATATCTAAATGATCTGAAGGACTATTGCGTTGGCCTCGATTATGATATTATTAAACCCCGCTGGCAGAAAATAAAATCTATCCCTTATCTCTTAACAGATAAACCTCTCGGTGTCCCCTATTTCTATTCAAGACAACTTCAGGCTGCAGTTGATAAGAGACTCGGTGAGAATAAGATTGATGCAATAATCTGTTTCTCTTCGCCAATGGCAGAGTATGTTTTTAAGAGCAAAGCTCTTGATGTTCGATCACTACGTTTGTTAGGTCAGAATAACTGTTCAAAACGTTCGATCGCTGCGCTTGCTCAAAACAATTCGAACATCTCGAACAACTCGAACGAGTTGAACATTCGTGATTGCCCACGTCTCATCATGGACTTTGTTGATGTTGACTCAGACAAATGGAGGATATATGCCGGTTTTAGTCCATTCCCGTTTTCACTCATTTATAAAAGGGAATGGAAGAGATTGATGAATTATGAAAATAAAATAGGAACTACCTTTGACTGGAGTGTGTTTGTCTCAGAAAAGGAAATAGAACTTTTTAAATCCTTCTGCCCAGAGGCGAATATAATCTCCATACCAAACGGAGTTGATTATAGCTACTATACAGAGGTTCGAAGCGTTCGAGATGTCCAAGACGTTAAAGATGTTCGAGATGATCAAAATGTTCGAAATGTTCGAAACGATCAAACAAGCGGAGCGATCGAACAATTCGAACATTTACGACAAGCGACGCGATTGAACGACTCGAACAATTCTAACACTTCGAACATAGTTTTTATAGGTGCTATGGACTATTTCCCCAATGAAGATGCCATTCTTTACTTTTCATCTGATATATGGCCCCATGTTAAGAAAGAGCTGCCTGATGCGAAATTTTATATTGTTGGTGGGAGACCTTCAAAAAAAGTAAAAGAGCTTTCTGAAAAAGACCCTCATATCATCGTGACCGGATATGTGCCGGATGTGAGGAGTTATCTGAGCATGGCTGACATTTTTGTCGCTCCGCTACGGATAGCGCGCGGGTTACAGAATAAGGTTCTTGAGGCAATGGCAGCAGGGGTTCCTGTCGTCGCAAGGCCTGAGGCAGTGCAGGGATTAAGTGGATATAATGGATGCATACAGGTTGAGCAGAACGATATAGAATTTGCATTATGTATCCGTAACATATTAAAAGCTCCCCAGACAAAACAAAAAATAGTTCACGATGCACTTAAATTTATACAGGAAAATCATCATTGGGAAGAAAACCTCAAGAAATGGGATAACCTGTTGACATAAAATTTTAAAAATGTGTACACTATGACTACAATGAAGATCAATATAAGAAAAGCAAGGGAAAATTTTTCTGAAATTATTAATACGGTTGCTATTAAAGGAGAGCGTGTGGTTCTTATGTCAAAGAACAAACCAAAGGCTGCAATAGTGAGCCTTAAAGATGTTGAATTGCTGGAAGATAAATCAATTAAAAAGGCGAAAAGATTGGCTCAGTTAGATAGGATAAAAAAAATAAGGCAAGGCCTGA
>VGWY01000039.1 GCA_016873575.1 Nitrospira sp.
GGTAGCTGGACAAGACGGCGCAATCGGCTCAAAGCCACCATTTGCTGGAATTTCACAAAGAACGACGCTCGAAAAAAATTGACCAGATTCTACGAGACTATTAAGAATTAAGTTTACAAAGCACTAGTAAAATTTCTATAAAAGGGAAAACCAAACAACAAAGACTGACCAGTCTGTTGCGTTGTCCACTGGATAAAAGCAAGGTCATAGTAGAACAGGATTACCTGTGTTGCGAGCATCATCATCGATATCCCATTCACGATGGATTTCCTGTAATGTTGGAGAGAAATGCAATATCAACGACAAAATGAAAAGAGCCATATAACAACAGCATCGACCAGACGAGGGTTAAGCCTGGCATGTTTTCACTCCGGCGTTAGTGGCCTGCGCTGGTCATGCAAGCGTTCCCCCCTCCGCTTCGCTCCGGGGGGAATGCGGCAGTTGAGCAGCGAACTCCTGAACCTCCCCTCCGCTCCGCTGCGGGGAGAACCAGGAGTTCGAGACAGATGCCCCTCCGGGGCACTGCTCAACTGCCGCATTAACCCCACGAGCTAATCCACCTTCCTGTTAATTGTTTAGGCATGACATATCCGGAAACAATACATAAACTGCACGTATATTAGATTGGAAGATTTCAATGCGAAAGAAACTGACCATAACCGTAGATGAGGAAGTATATGCGGGCCTCTATAAGACAATTGGTACTCGCAAAATTAGTAAATTTGTTGAGGAACTGGTGCGCCCATATGTAGTACGCCCAAAACTGGAATCAGCCTATGCCCAAATGGCAAAAGACAAAAAGCGGGAAGAGGAAGCCATGGAGTGGGCAGAGACAACTTTTAAGGACATAGCTCATGAAAAGGGGTGCGGAAAGGCAAATAGATTGGTTCGGCAGATAAACAGGTGTTAATTATTTTTTGAATTTGATACCATTTTGACCAGGGGTTTCAAGGCAAAAGGCAGAAGCAATGCAACAGAAGCAACAATAATGCCGATTATGAGACCTTTTATATTCCCTTTGAGAATCAATTCTCCCATTGAGCTACCAAATGCCACATAGGCCACACATGCTGGCAACATAAAGACAAATGTACTCCATAGGTAATGTAAAAATGGTATTGGTGTGACCCCAAAAAGATAGTTTAAGACCGGAAACGGTAAAACAGGGAGTAATCTTGCAAACGCTACTGCTTTCCAACCGTGTCTTTCAACTTTTTCTTTCAGCCATTTCCACCTTTCATAACCAAAGCGTTCTCTTATGGTATCGCCCATAAGATAACGTGCAATGAGGAATGCGACTGTTGCACCTGATGTTGCACCTGTTATAGAAAATACCACTCCCCAGAAAGGCCCCCAGAGAAAACCAGCGCCGAGGGTAAGGGGAAGACTCGGGATGAAAAGACTCGGGCCTATCGCATAGAAAATGATAAAAAATAATGGTGCGGCAACCTTATATGTATGTAAAAATTCAAATATGCCATCTGTTGAAATGAATCCACTCTTTCTTAAATAGGTGGTCAGGAATATTAAGAGAATTACTGCCAACCCTAAAAAGAATTTCCTGCTCATGAATCGCTGATTCATGGAAAGAATGAGTCTGTTCGTCCATTTTTTCATAGATGAGACAGGCTTCTCAATCAGCTTAATACCTGGCAGGAATTCAAGCATATGATATGCCTTTTTGCCCTTCTGGAGAAACCTACTTTTACAACCCATACAATAGGTAATTATGGTTTTTTCTTTCGATGCCTTTATAACCCTTTCAGTGAATGTATCTGATAGGTCTTTTGATAATGAACTCATCCCACCTCCACAACCACAACAGGAGGGTGTTAATGATTCATTTATTTTACCATCACCATTCATATATGCTTTTGCCCGCTGTCTTATCCCATCAAGTCTGAAGGAAGGACAGGGGTGGTGGAGGAAAAATCCCCCCTCGCCCCCCTTTCCTAAAGGGGGGATGGGGGGATTAATTGCTTCCACAGGCAAAACCTCTAATATGTGTTCAACCTTTATTTCTGGAAGATGAGATAAGAGTATCTTTGTGCAATTGGTGCATCCTGTGATGATATGGGTAATCCTGTGTTTTTTCAGTCTCTCCTGAATTCTTTTTGTTGCCTTTTCTGATGAGTCAATATCTCCCATCTGATAGAGAGGATCAAAACAGCAATCAAGTGCTAAGCCTACTTTTTTATTCAGATGATTACTGAGAAGACGAACAGTCTTTCTAACTATTTCAGGACTTATCCCGGATAAGCTACACCCCGGCCAGAAAACCGTGTCTGTAGATGGATAATAAGAAAATGGGAATTTGTGTCCTCTCATTGCAAAATGATACGCAGAGTTAATCGCTGTATTTATTGTTTCAGGAAGAGATCCATTCTTTATCATCTGGTATTTAGTTTCAAATAAAGCCTCATTCGGTGAAATACCCTGTGGACACATCAAAGTACATTTTCCGCAGTTAGTGCAAAAAAAGGCATAATCTGGGAAATAAGTAATGACTATATCAGGGGTTCCGTAAAGATTTAAGAAAGGACATACCTTTTTACATTTACCACAAGAATTACAATTATCGAGAAATTCTTTCATCCTGAATGACATTTCCATCGTATTTTGAATCATTATCTATAAAACTTTATAAGTTTGTACGGACTTATTCCCAGTATAAAAAGCAAAACTATGGCTACATTTCTTAAACTTGAAGGGATGGGTGATAATGGATAACCTTTTTTGATTCTACGTACAGATGCAGTAACAGGTAAGGGTATGTACTTCAAGCTTCCAATTTTTCTAAGTCTCAATGCCATATCAATGTCTTCAAGAAAGGGGTATTCCCTGAAACCACCAATTTTTTCAAAGGTATCTCTCCTGATAAACATTGCCTGGTCACCATACGGCAGTAAAAATAATCTTGACCTTATGTTTGCAAAAAGTTCCACAAGCCTTGTGGATAGAGAATCATCATCAAATTTCAGTTTGAAAAACCCACCGATATATTTTCCCAATATGTCATTCTGAACCTTGCTCTGAACTTGTTTCATGGGTCGTTTCAGCATCTCTTGAGATCTTGAATCCCCTGAATCACGTTCAGGGTCAGGGTGAAACAAAGAGGATACTTCTTCTGAAATGAGTGTATCAGCGTGAAGAAAAAGTAAAATCTCACCCCTTGCCAGAGAGGCACCCTTATTCATCTGGACACCTCTTCCCTTTGGAGATTTAACTACAATTGCCCCTGCATTCATGGCAATCTCTTTCGTCCTGTCAGTACTTCCTCCGTCAACAACGATAATCTCTAAGAGGTTCAGTTTTTTAGCTGATTCTATGCAGGCTTTAATATTTCGCTCTTCATTGAGTGCAGGAATTATCACAGAAATGCCGTTGTTTACCAACTGCCACTCTTCATATCAGGATAAAGGTTCCATCTTACTGAGAAAGACGTCATCCTTGCCAATTTAACCGAGCCATACTATTTAAAAATCCTTCATATCCTCAACAGGAGTATGAGTTATACTTTTAAAAAGTAACCATTCCAAAACAAATATTTCCAATAGTTATTTTGAATGCATATGATTAAATTGATAGATATTTTCTATCCTACTTATAAATGTGGCTTTTTATAAGGGGGTGTGCTACAAACCGACCTGTTTACATGTTTTCAAAGGATACCTTTGCAGAGGCGAGTAATTTCCGTTTCGAAGCTCTTTAATCAAATCTTCAACACTATAAATATTGTTATCAAATACTGTAACTGTCTGACCTACTTCAGCGATTGTATGGGCATCACTGCCTCCAATCTCTTTTACACCATCTCCATGCCGTTTGATCCAATTTTTACATGATTCATTCTCAGATTCATGGTTTCTCCCATTTAACGCTTCTACTATCTCAAAGGACGGAAGGATGCGAATGTCTACGGGTCTGCTTTTTCTAAATGGATGTGCTGGGATTGCCACACCTCCCTCTTTTTTAATCCACTTCAGGAGACCTTCTGCAGCCATTCCTTTTGGGATATATTCTATAGGGCCAAATATCAGAAAATCACCCTTTGTAGTTGTGTACTCAATTCCTACAATAACACAGATTCCTGAGCTGTCAACTCCATTTTCTATGATAGACTTTGCAGCTATGGTGTCATGGTCAGTTATGCAAATAGCATCTATTCCTACCTCTCTTGCCCTTTTCAGAAGTTGAGCAATTCTGATGGAACTGCAAGGGGAAAATCGTGTATGGATATGCATATCTACCAGCATAAGTTAATAATATCCTTGACCTTCAACATTGTCAAATAGAGAAAATCGATAAAAAGAGCTTTATATATAGATAATATTGATTAGTATTATAGGTTTATGCTGTGTTATAAAAAAATATGCGATGTATTTTAGTAATCTTAGACGGTATCGGGGATAGGGGGCAGGATTGTTTTGAAGGCAGGACACCGCTTCAAGCTGCATACACCCCGAAACTGGATTACCTTGCTTCAATAGGAATGAATGGCTTATACCACAGTTTCATGCAGGGTATTCCGATGTCGAGCGAAACAGCTCATTTTTTAATCTTTGGATATGAAATGGAGGAATTCCCAGGAAGAGGTTACATTGAGGCAATAGGGAAGGGGATACCTGTTCAGGATAGGGATGTTGCTGTCTTATGTCATATATGCTGTGTTGAGAATAAGGATGGCAATCTTATTCTCACATGGGGCCGTCCTGATATTGCATATGGAGAGGCTCAGGAACTTAAGAAATCAATAGAATCTTATGAAATAAATAAAACCAAGATTCATTTGCTACCTGCCGATGGCATTGATGGATTCCTTATATTGAGCGGAGAGGTAACAGATACCATAACTGATTCAGATCCAATCTATGAAGGTAAGGCAGTCATGGAGATTATGCCCACAGGACAAAAGAAGATTCCATCGTCTTCCAGAAAGACATCAGCTATTTTAAATAAATATCTTATCTGGTGCTATCAGACACTTTCTAAACACCAGATAAACCGGAACCGCTTAGCAAGTAATTTCCCACCTGTGAATGCTCTTGTTACTCAACGGGCGGGTAAAAAAAAGAAATTGATACATTTCAATGGGAAGTGGGGCTTGAGGGGTTTGTCCATCTCTTCGGGTGCGATTTATTGGGGACTTTGTGGTGAATTGGGAATTGATACAATAAGGGTTAAAGACACAGGTAATATTGAAGAGGATTTGAAATACCGCCTCCGCCTTGCGAAGGATGCAAGGGATTATGAGTTTATCCATGTCCATACAAAGATGCCTGATGAGGCAGGACATACAAAAAACCCGTGGTATAAGAAAGAAGTGATTGAGGCTATAGACCGTGCGATGTCTGTTACAGTTAACGAGATTATAACAGACAGGGAAACCTTGCTCGTTGTTACAGCCGACCATTCCACGGCGAGTTCAGGAACCATGATACATACCGGTGAGACGGTACCCCTCACCATGGTTGGTAAATATGTGAGAAAGGACAGCATTCATGCATTTGATGAAATAAGTTGTGCCACCGGAGGGCTTGGAATGGTAAGGGGTAAGGAATTAATGCACCTCATCCTCAATTTTCTTGACAGGGCAAAGATGCAGGGGCTTATGGATACACCAGTTGACCAGCCGTATTATCCTGGAAATTACAAGGCATTGACCCTATGAAAGATATAGATAAAAAACTCATTGATATTTTAGCTAACAAGCCTGACCTTATTATAGATTTTCCAGAGTGGATGCTCCCTGCCTCGACTATCAATACAATAAGAGACACTGAAAATGTTGCTATAGCAGAAATAGCCGGAAGGGATAGCGTTGCATCTGTAATTCGTGCAAGTGAAATGCGTCCGATTAAGGCAATAGTTCCGACGATAGCATATACCGGGACAGAATATGGCAACTGGCAGGTGCCCTTTGAAAAGATAGATATATTGAAAGATGGATTACACAGAAACAACATTCATGTATTCGATCCGGTTGTATTAGGTTCTCCAAGATTCTGGTGGACGCTTTGCGGAAGATATGTTGCCCATTTTTTCAAAGCATATGGATTTTACTCTCATTGTGTTGGATGCCACCTCTATTTCCATGCTATTCGGATACCCCTTGCTAAAAAGTTGAATTGTAATCTGGTGATTGGCGGCGAAAGAGAATCTCACAATGGAAAAATTAAAATCAATCAGATAGGAATAGCCTTAGATGCATATGCAGATTTTCTCAAACGGTTTGGTATCGAGCTTTCTCTCCCTCTCCGATATATGAATTCAGGCAAGGAGATCGAAGAAATTATCGGCCAGCAATGGGATGAGGGAAAACAACAGCTTGAGTGTGTTCTGAGCAGGAATTACCAGGAGATGGATGGCAGTGTTTCACTTTATGAAAAAGCCCTCAAACAATTCTTTGAAGAATTTGCGTTTGAAGCTTCTGAAGAGGCAATAAAAAATTACCTGATAAAATTATAAAGAGCTAAATACCTGATGTAAACGATTTAACCTTTGATACCGCATCAACATAGGCCCACAAAATCAGAAAAAAATATCCTGTACAAAAAGGGAAGCCACGAATACCCCCTGAGTCTTCTGACCAGGTCCCAGCCTTCGTGGCTTGTTTCTCTTAAAAATTATGGCTTCCCTTTAATGGCAGCACTTATGCTCATGCTTGTGATGGTCGTCATCATGACGATGCTCGTGGATATGCTTCTCTACTAAATGTTTGTGTTCATGACCATCGTGAGTATGAGTCATTTCCTTGTGCTCATGCGCGTGTTCATGCTTATCCTTGTTATGGCAACACATTCTGTCTTCACCTCCTTTCTTTCTTATAAATTAACACACAATAGTCCAGATTTCAAGACGGATACAAGATGAATCTGATATATTGGATGGAGAGAATCTTATGCAAGAGATTTAATAATAAAAATCTATTAATTCATTAATACGCATTGACAATAACTATTAGATTTTAATTTTTCGAAACAGTTATTTTATGTGTGAGGTGCTATATGGTAAAAGGGATTGTTGAAAAAGCCTTATCAGGCGGTACGATTAATACAGAGGAAATTTCTCTGTTATTTGAAGTGCCTTTGTTCTCTTATGATTCATCATTAATCCAGGCTGCTGCAAGGCAGATGTGCGAGAAGACATCAAATGGTTTTGCAGAGGTGCATGCACAGGTCGGCCTTGATATTGCCCGTTGCCCGCGCAATTGTCTTTTTTGCTCTTTTGCAGCCTGCAACGGCGTTTTCTCTGAAAATGTTGACTTGCCTGTTGAAGATGTTGTAAATCGTGCCTGTGATTTTGAAAATGATGGAGCAAATGCAATCTATCTTATGACCACAGCAAGATATCCCTTTGAGAAGTTTATTGAAGTGGCAAAGGAAGTCAGAAAATCACTGAGGAGTGATACTATGCTTGTGGCCAATATTGATGATTTCTCAGAAAAACAGGCCGTTCAATTAAAAGATACAGGTTTTTCAGGCATCTATCATGCTTTGAGGTTAGGTGAAGGTAAGGACACCTCAATCCCACCCGCAAAGAGGCTCCAGACTTTCAGGAATGCAAAAGAAGCGGGCTTACTTCTCGGGACCTGTGTTGAACCAATAGGGCCGGAACATGGTATTAATGAGCTTGTCGAAAAGACCATTATAACAAGAGAAGCGAAACCGGTTTTCAGTGGTGGTATGAGACGAATCCCTATCCCAAATACGGAAATGGAAAAATATGGCATCGTGAGCGAAGCGAGAATGGCTCATATACTTGCTGCTATAAGATTAGCCACCGGATACGATATTCCGGGAAACTGTACGCATGAGCCTAATATTGTCGGTGTTGCAGCAGGAGCTAATTTAATATGGGCAGAAACAGGATCAAATCCCCGTGATACCGAAAAGGATACAGAAGGCAAAAGGGGATTGACTGTGCAGCAGTGCCGGGAAATATTCAGAGAAGCTGAATGGCATGTCCTCTCAGGTCCTTCAAAATTCTTTAATACCAAATCATAGTTCCTTTATTTATTTTTCGGAATCTTTTATCCTCTCTAACAATCCATAATCAATTGCTTTTTTCAGAAGAATGATGTTTTGATATTTCGTTTTGCAAGTTTTTTCGGTTTTTCAATAGAGTCCATAGTCCGAATATGGCCAGAAGGAAGCTGATCCCCACAAATGCCTTTGTGTACTGTGCAACGAGGGGTTTCTTGAAGGAATCCATAAAGAGATTTTCGTTGACGTTAACTTCTATCTGCGCACCGTGCATCCCGTGCTCGGATTCTCCGTAGACCTTTATGACCCATTTCCCTTTCCTGTCGGGCAGGAACGAGACAAACCCGTTCCTGTCCGTTCTTCCTTTCTGGTGGGGGATTTTGTCTCCCGGCCCGAAAATTTCATAGGAAGAGTAGCTTGCCGGGTCATCCTCCGCATAAAATACCCGCACGCTGATGCCTTTGTTTTCGACCTGATAATGGACGGAATGGGCAATAGCCGGACTGTAAAGCCCGGCTATGAACCCGATAACTATGATAAGTATGCTCGTGTATTTCATTTTAGCTCGAAGGTAAGAACGGTGGTAAAGGACAGGTAATCCGCGTTTGGATCACCTTTTGCGGGTATCCTTTTCTTGGCAACAATAAACTGCTTTCCTTTTTCGCTCACCTTCATATTGGCAATACCTTCTTTATTTGTTTTAACGGTTTCCTTATTATTATTGATTTCAATGGAAGCCCCTTCCACCGGCCTTCCGTCAAAAAGCACCTTTATCGGCAGAAGATCTTCGAGTTTCAATGCATGAGGATTTTTCAGAGGCATAATTTCAAACTTCATCCCGGCAGGCTTTGATGCAGTATCGCTGTTGCCAAAAAGGGATTTAGCAAACTGATAAGAATATATCGCATCTATCACCTGCAGACCGGTCTTTTGCGCCTCTCTTTTTGTGAGCCTCTTTTTGCCTTCAGGCGTGGTTACAAGATAACCACCCTCGAAGGAAAGGGTTATCATGGGTATATCTTTCTTTGATAATAAAAATACTTTATCCTTTTCGTCCTTTCTCTCGAAGGTAACCTCTTTTCCTTTCTTATCAAAAGCTTTTACCTCTTTTACTCGTTCAGGTTCATACGGGTCTGTTTCGGGATAGTGTCCCCATGAGACTCTGAACCTGTCTCCATCTTTTTCAATCCAGAGATGATGAGCAGAGGCTGATTGAGCAAACAGCAAGATAACAACTATTGCCAGAATACGTTTTTTCATATTCCTATTCCTCCCTGTACTGCAAGGGAATTATTAACTGGCCTGACCTGTTGTCTCATTTTATTTCAAAGGTCAACGATGCAGAGAAGTCCACCTTGTAATTTGATACAACCATCCATACTCCAGGCTGACTGATCCGGACATAAGCTACTCCCTCTTCATTGCTTTTTGCAGAGATGGGGAATGGTTCATCTTCGGAGAAATACCCCGCATAGGTGGCGTAAACATAAGTAGACAGGGGCTTCCCTTCAAAAAGCACCTTAACGGGCATAGAGTCCCCGGATTTTACCTCCGTAGGATTCTTTAAAGGAACAATCTCGATCCTATGGCCAAAAGGTTTGCTGACAATCGCATTCCCTTTGTCTGCAACAGTTTTGTCTACAACAATAATGGATTTGCCGTATTTTTCTGATGTGACATTTTCCCTATCGCCCTTTCTTTTTCTGTGAGCAGCAACTACGTAGGTTCCTTTTTTGTCAAAGGTGATTTCACCTGCCAATGCCCCTGCCTTTTCTCCCTTTTTATCTTCCCAGGTCTTTTCAATTTCCCTTATTTGTCCATCAGGACAAAGATAAGAAAAGCCTGTCAGATCGGTTCTGCTGATTAAAATACCGTAATAAGGGTAATTGTGACCGAATACTACCTTTACAGTAGTCTTTCCTCCTGCCTCCGGATAATGGTTATCAACATTAAGCCATAGATCATGAGCCATTGCCATATTGGAATTTACAAAGAAACAAATAAATATCCAAAAGATGATCTGTAAGAAATTACGCCTATTTTTTTTCATAATTGCTGCTCCTTTTTAGATTTTGTTGTTAGTTTTCTAAATATTACCCTGCCAAGGCATCCCTTAAAAAGTGTAATTCAGGTTCGCATAATAGTTTCTCCTTGGATAAGGATGTGAAACGTGATAGCTTTCGTCGGTGATGTTGTCAACCCCGAGAGTTGCCGTCAGATTCTTCTGGAATCTATATGAAAACCGTGTGTCGAACACCAGAAAATCGTCAATTCCGCCGTAGCCGCCCTTATCGTCACTGTTATCGAGTGTTGCGAACTGTCTGCTTGCGTAGTGCCCGGCCAGAGTAACGAACCATTGATCGGAAGGAGCATAATCCAGAACACATTTTATGCGCCAATCCGGCACCCGTGGAAAAGTCTTTCCAACACTTGCGGGAACGTTGTCATTTCTCAGAATCTTGGATTCGGTCCAGGCAAGATTAGTGAAAATCCCGAGACCTTCAATCAGGAATTTACGTTTGTTCACAGCAAACTCGATACCCCTGGTTCTTACCTCATCAACATTCTGGTAATTTGTCACGTTGGTGTAGGTGTTTGTTTGACTGTTGATGGCATCCTGAATATCATCCTGAAAGAAACTTAACCGCGTTTCTCCGTCGCTTCCAATGGTTCTGGTGATCGTGAAATCTTTGGACAATGCCTTCTCCGGTTTCAAATCAGGATTAGCATTTTGTATAACTCCCTGGGCGTTAATCCCACCGTAATAGAGTTCCCCGACTGTGGGGTATCGCTCGGCAAGAGCAAGGGAGTAACGCAGCCTCCAGTTTTCGGTTGGTTTGAAGGTTGTGGAGAATTTTGGCGAAAAACTACTTTTATTTTTATCGGCTATTTCTGTTTTGACTCTTCCTGATGATCCATCGGTTGATTTTGCGCCGTCATAACCTTCCCACATTTCATATCTACCTCCCAGGTACACGGCCCACTGATCGCTAATGTCCCATGTGTCTTCAATAAACAAAGCATCGGTCTGTGTTTTTCCTTCAGACCCCAGGCTCAGGGTCGTTCTGGTATCGCTCTTCCAATTTGACGCATTCCATGTTTCACTGTCTGTGAAATAAAGATCGAAGTGGTAGCCGGCTCCCATAGTGTGCAGACCCGTCCATTTGATGTAATAAGAGGCTTTCAGGTCTGCCGTATACCAGCCGCTGTCGTTGTCCGCGACCTTGCCAGAGCCGCCGTTTTCAGATTGAGGTGGTGTGGTGCCTGATGTAAGGGTGAGGTCTTTGACATTTTCGTAGAAACTTACCGTAGCAGATACCTTCAGCCCATTGGAGGAATCGAGAGAATAGGTGAGTCCGTACGAGATATCCTGTTTTTCACTCTTTTGATACGTGAACGTAGAAGAGCTGAGATTATAGCTGACACCGTCAATATCCACTTTGCCTGAATAGACCGGGTTTCCTTTGGAGTCTCTAAGATACGTCTCCGGTGAGTCAGCATTTTGTGTGCTATCCCAGAAGGCACAGATAAAACGAATCTGCGACTCAGTGGTCAGATCATAGGCCAGTTTGATTTTAAAGGTATTATTGATCAATTCCTGTTTTCCGGGAGACCCCAGAATGTATCTTTTATTCCCCTGAGGGTCGAAATCCAATACCCATCCGGTAACTGGATTACCCACAGTGGCGCCGCCGTCAGATGCTTTTTTGGCCATATAGCTGATTGGCTGGATATCTGTCTGGAGCCGGTCATACGATAGCATGAAAGAAAGTCGTCCCAATTTATCCCCATAAGATCCATATGCTGAATATCCCTGGATGTCTTCATCGGTCTTATATTCGTGGAAGTTCTGATAGAAGTATGTAGCGTCTGCTTCAATCTCCCTTTTTTGTGGAAATCGGGTTGTGATCATGGCTGTTCCGGAAATGGAATTGCCGCTCAACGCAGCGGAAAAGGGACCATATATTATATCTACCTTCTCTATTTCCTGAGGAAAGACCATCTGCCACTTGGGCGCGTTGCTGTTACCTGCCCCGAGAAAATCGCTGATCTGGATACCATCCGTAAACACCTGCGTCCTTGCGGTCATAAATGAGGCATTGCCCCGGATGACCAATGGCCTGTTGGTGGAACCAGGATAGAGTTTGCGCAGGTAGGAGCCGGGCATGTACTTGAATACATCCGATGTGTCGATGGCATTGATCCTCTCGATACCTTTAGCAGTTAACGATTCTACAACAGCAGGCATGTTGACGGTGGCTTCGTCTACTATCTTTCCTGTAACGGTTACAACGATTTCCTCAAGTTTTGTTTCTTCTTTTTCCTCTTTCTTTATCTCTTCTGCCATTGCCAATGAAGTGGAAATCAACAAACCCAAAAGGGCACTCAAAATAATCTTCAGAACATTTCTCATTAATAACCTCCTTCTTTCTTCTCACCCCCCTTTCTGCTAAAATAAAAAGGGGCGTTGGTCATTCTCAACGCAGGCTAAAACCTGCGGCTGCCAATGTCCTCGGGGGCAGGGAATCCTCGCCAAAGGTCAGCCCTGCCCATATTATTTTGAATTTTTAATTTTGAATCTTAAATTTTTAGTTATCATCACCTCCCTTTTCTGTCTGGATTGCTACTCTCCTGAATCCCAGGTTATTAATGATATCCAGGACATCCACAAATACCTGAAGCCGGATGTCCCTGTCCGCACGTACCAAGATAGGAGTTGTTTTGTCCAGAAGAAGCATTTTGTTTTGTAATCTATCAAGAGTCACTGCCGATGAATTGAGATAGACTGTTCCGTTTCTGTCAATGGATATAATCTGATTTTTCAGAATCTCCTTATGTTCGGCAGATGCCTTTGGAAGCGAAACGTTAATCATTCCGGAGGCGATTAACGTTGATGTGGTAAGGACGATTGTAAGCAGTACGAGCATTACATCCACAAGGGGAATAACATTCATATAGTCAAATTCTTTTTCTTCCATTCATTGTCTCCCATTGTGCAAGAAGCACCTTCACCTTCCTCAGTAAAAAGTTATAAAAGGCTATTGAGGGGATTGCAACAACGAGTCCCACTGCTGTTGCCTTTAGCGCAAGGGCAAGTCCTGTCATGATCTTGCCGGTATCCATCAACCCTTCCCTGCCTATGGTATAAAATGTAAGCATTATGCCGAGCACGGTTCCGAGTAATCCTATGTACGGTGCATTGCTTCCGATGGTTGCTATGATATGCAGTTTTTTTGTGAGCTCTATCTCAAGGTTTTTTCTTTCATCGAAGCTTTCCACCCTGATTTTCCTGAAAACAAGATATCTCTCCACTGCAATTGAGCCTGCAATTACACTCATGATTATCAGAAGCCCGATAATCCCGTAATCAACTATTGCCGAAAGCCATTCCATGAGTGTTTCTCCTTTTTTTCATCCATCCTTTTTCAGAACAAAACGTATGGTGAGCAAAGCCTTTGAAGCAATACTTGCACCGTTATGATGTGCAGGGGAAAAGGTTGACATCTTTACTGCTTCTACGGCAGATTCTGTAAAGCCATATCCTGCTGATTCAACAACTTCAACATTCATGAGCTTACCCTTTTCATTTATGAAAAGCCTCAGGACAACCCTGCCTTCTTTCCCGAGCTTTTTTGCCATCATGGGATAAACAGGCATTTGCCTTTTCAGAAAAGAGGGAGCACCTCTATTGCCAAACGCTGTCTCGACAACAGAAGATGTGCCGGACGAGGCAGCATACGCCACACTGTTCCCCGTACTTTCGCCACCTTGCTGGGGGATTGGCTGAATCACAGGTTCAGGGGTGCTTGCCACAGAGACTGTCTCAATGCTTTCAGGTGCATCGTTCCTGATGACTGTCTCATGCTCTTTGACAGGAGTGTCCTTTGTCACCGGCGTTTCTTCTTTAATCTCTCGCCTCTCCGGCTCAACAGGTTTGGGTCTCTTTATCTCTTTGACATGCTGAGGTGCCTGAGTAGTCTGCTCTGCCATACGGGCAAATTCGATATAATATGTTTTTATGTCTGGACTGCCTTTTTGCAGAGAGAGAATAAAGAAAATAACAAAGATGATTGAATGGATGAAAAGTGATGTTATCAACCCGTATTGCTGCTCATTCGTGCTATCCAATCCTTGCATATTTGTATCTGCCCTTGTATGTCTATTCTTTATCATTTCTCAAAAACCATATCATTCAGGCAAAAAGCCGGATGCGGAGCGTCAGCCCCACACCCCGCACTCGTCCTCCGGAGGGTTAGCAAGTGTCCGGAGGAAAAACCGATGATTGCATCAGAGAGAGCTAATTCGTTGCTCTTTTTGCCTTTTCCAATAGCCTGTTTACCCTCTTTGATTCAAAGTAGAGCCTGACGAAAATCTTTGACAACTCTCCTTTCCCGAGCGATAACGCCTTCTCTGCCCAGCTCATATAGTTTTCTGCATGTGCATCATTATGAACCATCCAGTGTTCAATCAATACCTTCATTTTTTTAATTTCTTCCATCTTTCCCTCCCAAGTTTTTATGTATTTCGCTCCCTTCTTAGGAGGTCCCCGAAGCCTTCAATGCTTGCTTATTTAGAATCGAAAAACAGAAGGCCACGAAAGCACACCTTCTGGTGTTCAGCCTTCATGGCCTTTTCCTTACAGCCTGTTGAAAAACAGGTTCAGTTTCTTGTACTTCAGCCCTTCAGGGCCGAACGAACTAAAACCTGAACGTTACTCCTGCAAGGACTGAATAATCAGTCTCAGGCTTGTTCAATCCGCCTTTTACACCAAAATCAACATCAATGTTCTCTGATATTGTATAGATGATACCACCCAGAATA
>VGWY01000040.1 GCA_016873575.1 Nitrospira sp.
TGGGGGCAAGGGGGGATTTGAAAAAGGGGGGCAAGGGGGGATTACTCGTAACCTATCACTAACTACAGATATACGTCGTTTTAAGCCCGTACGCATCAGGGTCAAATTTTCAAAGACAGGGAGATTGAGATACCTTTCACATCTTGAACTTGTAACGCTTATTCAGCGGGCAATAAGGAGGGCTATGTTTCCAATCGAGTACTCAAAGGGCTTTCATCCATCTCCGGAGATATCCTTTGGTCCTCCGCTCGGGGTCGGAATTGCAGGGCTGTGTGAATATTTTGATATGAAAATAGTCCTGCCTTTTGATATAGTTATGAACAGACGGAGATTGAACATGATACTGCCTGAAGGAATCCATGTGAAGGATATGGCGGCTATACCGGCAAAGACGCAATCACTCAATAGCTTTATTACACGATACGAGTATGAAATCAAAGGGGGAGAGCTTTCGCACATTCAAGAGTTTTTATCAGCAAAAGAGATACCTGTCCAGAGGGAGAAACATATTGTAAACCTAAGGACGATGCTTGAAGAGACGAGGCAGATAGATAAAGATACAATACGTTGCATCGTTGCTGATCAGGGGGATATAAAGGTGAGACTCGGTGAGCTTCTTCACAGGGTCTTTCAAGTCCCCTTAGAAGAACTTGACGTAACAAGGGTGGCACTTTATGGATGGGATGGTTGTTGGGTAAAACCCTTAATCCCCCCTCACCCCCCTTTACTAAAGGGGGGAAGGGGGGATTTTCAGAGCGGAGCTCGCAATGGATAGCGAAATCCTGATTAATGTATCGCTTGAGGAAACCAGGGTTGGCCTCCTTGAAGGAGGCCAGGTTGTAGAGTTCTATGTTGAGAGGAAGCGAGATGCAAGTCTTGTGGGTAATATCTACAAAGGCAAGGTTGTAAAAATCCTTCCCGGGATGCAGTCAGCCTTTGTTGATATCGGGCTTGAAAAGTCAGCTTTTCTCTACGTTACTGACATCCACACCGGGATTGAGGAATACGCACCCTTTATTGACGAGGAAGAAAAAGACAATTCCCTTCAACTCGTTTCCAGAAGGGGGAAACCAGATATTACCATAGAGGACATCATCCAGGAAGGACAGGAAATCCTTGTTCAGGTATCAAAGGATCCGCTTGGCAGTAAGGGAGCCCGCCTCACTTCGTACATAACCATGCCAGGGAGATACCTTGTCCTAATGCCGGGGGTAGAACACATAGGCATATCGAGGAGGATTTTAGATGAGGCAGAGCGGACACGGCTCAAAACAATTGTAGAAAATATAAAGCCAAGAGGGTATGGACTCATTATTAGAACTGCAAGTGAGGGTTCTGATGAGGAAGACATTAAGAAAGACCTTGAGTTCCTTATTTTATTATGGGAAAATATCCAGAAGAAAAAGGACAGGGTATCAGCACCTTCTTTGCTTTACAGTGACCTCGACCTTGTCTCCAGGAGTGTGCGTGACCTCATGAGCCAGAATGTCACAAGACTGGTCATAGATTCTGAGGAAGAGTATGAAAGGATCAAGGACTTTGTAAAGATGTATTTTGAGAAGCTTCTGGACAAGATAGAACTGTATGAAGGAACAGAGCCGATATTTGATACCTTTGGAATCGAGCTAGATATTTCGAGGGCACTCGGAAGAAAGGTCTGGTTAAAATCTGGTGGATATATCGTTATTGACCAGACAGAGGCAATGACCGTCATAGATGTCAATACAGGCAAGTTCGTTGGAAAAGAGGAGCTTGAAGACACAATACTCAAGACGAATCTCGAGGCGGTAAAGGAGATAGCATACCAGATACGCCTCAGAAACCTGGGCGGGATCATCGTGATAGATTTCATAGACATGGAAAGATATGAAAACAGGGATAGGGTGTTTAATGCATTTGTCGAGGCAATGAAACGTGATAAGGCAAAAAATACCATATCCCATATATCAGAGCTGGGGCTTATACAAATGACACGGAAACGTGTCAGAGAAAGCCTCGGCAGAGTCCTCTGTGAACCCTGTCCCTACTGTGAGGGGAAAGGCTTTGTTAAGTCACCCCGAAGCCTGTGTTATGAGATATTCAGGAAGATAAAAAAGCTTGTGAAACACGGGGGAGAGAGGATTATTGTTACTGCCCATCCTTCTGTGGCAGAGCTCCTCTCTGATGAAGAACGTCTAAGTCTTGAAGAGATTGAGACCCACTATAATGTCAAGGTGACTGTAAAGGATAACAGCAATCTCCATCAGGAAAATTACGATGTGGCAGTGCTCTAAAGGCAGTGACGAGTTCATAGTTACTAATACGGTCATAAGTATGAAGACATTGATTATAAAATCCCTCCTCACCTCCCTTTGCTAAAGGGAGGCAATGTACCCCTCTTTGGCAAAGAGGGGCAAGGGGAGATTTTTCAATAATGATGCCTTACTTATGCACTTCTTAGTAATGTAAATGATAAACATATGTCTGAATTTGAAAGTAAATTGACCAATCTTTTAGAAATCCTCAAAAATCTGAAAAGTGCTGTGCTTGCCTACTCCGGAGGTGTTGACAGCACATTCCTCCTGAAGGCACTAAAGCTTTCAGGCATAAGGGCACTCGCTGTAACTGCAGTTTCAGAAATAACTCCCCATAATGATTTGCAAACCGCAAAGAGGATGGCAAAAGAGTTTGAGATAGAACACAGGATTATAGAAACAGACGAACTTTCAAGCGAGGAGTTTGTTAGGAATACCCCTGAGAGATGTTTTTACTGTAAGGATGCGCTTTTCAAAAACCTCACAGATGTAGCCTTATCCGAGGGATATGCGTTTATCCTTGATGGCAGTCAATTAGATGATACCTCAGACTATAGGCCTGGCAAAGAAGCTGCAAAAAAGTACAATGTGCGAGGCCCGTTAATAGAGGCAGAGTTTTCAAAAAAAGAAGTACGAGAACTTTCGAGACAACTTGGCATCCCATTCTGGGACCGGCCATCTTCTTCCTGCCTTGCCACGAGGTTTCCATATGGACAAAGGATAACCAGAGAGGCATTAAAAAGGGTCGAGAGTGCAGAAGAATTCCTGAGGGACTTCGGATTTCATAAGGTACGGGTAAGAGATCAAGGGGGAATTGCAAGGATTGAGGTTGGAGAAGATGAAATTGATCTGGTGCTGAATGTTGCAATGAGGAAAATGATTTATATGACATTGAAAGCACTCGGCTATACATTCGTATCCCTTGACCTCGAAGGTTACAGAAGCGGAAGTATGAACAGGACAATTGATTTGTAAAGTTTTTTTACACCTGCCTGTCGGAATTCTTTACACAATAAACCATTTCCTGAAATATTTCACGCATAAAATCCTTTATATTCATATAGTTATAATTTTGGCATAACATTTGCTTGTTTTTCAGTATTATGAAAAGATTAGTTTCCATATTTATGGAAACATCGCTGTTTTTTCAAATCCCGTTCAAAATAAGGCTTTGCCTTTTGAAATACCTGGCGAATAAATATTTAGAAACTCTTGAAATGAGTTATGAAAGGAGGTGAAAAGAGATGAATAAAGTTATAGTGTCATTATGTACTGTATTTTTGGTTCTTGGTGTGATAGGAAATGCAAGTGCTACTTTGTACAGCTATGATTTTAGTGCGATGGGGTTTTCAAATGGACAAATTCTTGAAGGCATGGTCTTAGATTTTAGCACATTTACTTCTGAAACTGGCGACCTACGATATTATTCAGGTTACGGAGGAGGTATTGGGACCGGGTATGTCTGGGGTGGTGCAGCTGATACTTACATTGATTTTTCAGTAGCTATCAATGAAATTAGCTTTACCGCAGGTGATGGAGCAGGCGATTTGGATGCTTTTGCAGTGACTCTATATGATTTTGGAACCGGCAATCCAATTGGTACATGGAGTACCCCCCAATTTGGTGGTCCAAATGAACCCGAATGGTATACTTTGAACATCTTAGCATCAAATATTGGACATGCATTATTTGACCCAGGCAATTCAGGTGTTTTGCCAGGCGTTAAAGGGAATAAGGGAGGTGTTGTAATACTTGATATGAGCTACACCCCTGTCCCAGAACCCTCCACCTTCCTTCTTGTCGGAGCAGGGCTTGTTGGAATTGGGATTTTAAGGAAGAGGTTTAGAAAATAGTTTAGAAGCAAATTGGTTGAAATTTAGAAGGGGGATGCGGCTGTAAGCCGCATCCCCCTTCTCTTGCTCTCTGCTTGTTAATCCCTTCCACACACAGTTATAATTTTTAATGGATAACTCACAATATCTTGATGACCTCTTGAAGTGCGTCAGGTGCGGCAGTTGCAAGGCATTATGCCCGACTTATGATGAAGATTCCACAGAGGCAATGGGTGCACGGGGAAGGCTTAGACTTCTCTATGGACTCTCTACCGGCGAGCTCAAGCCAACGCCACTCTTAATTGATCGCGTATTTAGCTGTATATTATGCGGTTCATGCTCAGGATTATGTCCGCTTGGGGTTGATATTGAAGAGGCTATATACCATGGCAGAAGCCTTCTGAGAAGTTCAGATAAAAAAAGACAATACTTACGTCTCCTTGTAAAATTTTCTCTAAAAAACCCTCAACTGAGTTTCAGGCTCTTAAGTATGGTTCAATATTTTTTATTTCCATATCTATTGAAAAAGGGGACTTTACTGTTTGAACCCGAGCTGCCAGAAAGCCCTCTCAACGATGGACATCAGGTATATAGTGTTCCGAAAAAAAAAGGCAGAGTTGCTATTTTTACAGGGTGCATGGTCAATTTCCTCTATCCCCACTTAGGAGTGTCTCTGATCAATGTTCTTCAGGGACTTGGCTATGAAGTCATCCTCCCAAGTAGCGAGGTTTGTTGTGGTGTTCCTCTAAGAACCATCGGCCTTGAAGAAGAGGCTATTAAACTTGCAAAAAAGAATGTGAGGATATTCAGCCGATTAAATGTCGAGGCGATACTGAGCCTCTGCCCGACATGTACACTTACTCTGAAAGAACAGTACCCAAAGCTCATCGGAGAAGGGTTAGATAATGCAATGGATATATCGAGTTTTTTTATTGAAAGATTAGATACTTCTCACCTCTCACCTTCAACTTCTAACTTCATGAGAATAACCTATCATGACCCATGCCATCTCAAGTACGGATTGGGGATTAAAAAAGAGCCGAGGAAGATCATAAAAAAAATCGGTATTGAATTAATCGAGGCAGGAGGAGAGGGCTGCTGCGGGTTTGGAGGTATATTCAGTTTGTCTTATAAAGACATCTCTCAAAGGCTGCTTCAAAAACGGGTTGATGCCTATAGGAAAACAGGTGCCAATGCCATTATAACATCATGTCCTGGATGCATTATGCAGTTAAGTCATGGAGCAAAAGACATGCCGGTATTACATCTCATCGAGGTCATTGAAGAGGCATACTTTGCGAATAATCCCTCATCCTTCATCCCTCATCCTTTCTAACTGTCGTCTCTGTGACCTCTGTGTTTTTTCAAGTGTAGTTTGCTCCGAAAATGTCATTCTGGCTTGTCCAGTCGTAGCGACTCTCAGCGAAGACTCGCATCGAGAATCCTTCTGAAGAAAGATTCCTGACAAGCGGGAATGACAGTTGTTGAGAATGTGCAGATATTGTTTGAGACATTTTCCATGTTTCTTTGTGAGCATTTTGCTCATGAATGTATTTTTCCGGATTAAGATATATACCGTTCAATAATCTCCATTGCCCTTTCGACAGCCCCTGCATTTTTTCTGTATAATTGCTGCGCCTTTAAGCCAATCTCTTTTGCCTTTTCAGGAGAAAGGAGGAGGTCTCTTAATTTCGAATAGAGTTCTTCCTCGTTAACCTCAAGAGCCGCACCCGCATTGTAGAAATCCTTTATAACAGGGAAATTCTCCATATGTGGTCCGCATACTACCGGTTTTCCCCAGTATGCAGGTTCAAGGGGATTCTGGCCTCCATATCCCTTAAAACTCTTCCCGATGATTGCTATGTCTGAGATACCGTAAATTGCAGATAATTCACCAACAGTGTCTAACAAAAGAACAACGCCCTCCAAAGGGATGAAGGATGAGGGATGAAGGATGAGTGCTAAGGACTGAGTGCTGAGGACTGAGCGCTTTATAAATGAAAATCCTTTTGATTTAAGCATATCTTCAACCTCTTGAAATCTCTCAGGATGTCGCGGGGCAATGATAAGATTAAGGTCAGGAAAATCTTCTTTCAGTTTGCTGTATATAGATGTAAAAAATTCCTCTTCTCCTTCATGAGTGCTTCCCGCGATGATAACAGGCCCTTTCATTTTTTCAGTCCATTCAGGAACCTGCGAAGGTGGGCGTGTATCAAATTTGAAATTACCTATAATCATTACCCTGCTTTCATCCACGCCGAGGCTCCTTATCCTCTCAGCATCTGACTCGGCCTGCATCCCAAATGTATCCACATATGAGAGGACCTTCTTCATAAAAAAGGAGATTTTCTTATATCCTTGAAATGACTTCCCGGAAATCCTTCCATTGAGCAGGATGACAGGAATGTTATTTGTTTTAAATATCCTGAACATATTTGGCCATAGCTCGGTCTCAATGGTTATTAAAATCTCTGGTCTCACCTTTTTCACGACTGCATTCAGGATGAGGGGAATATCAAATGGGAGATAGACAACAGTTGTGCCTTCGGGTGTCCTTTCCTTTGCGACCTTCTGTCCGGTATCAGTGATTGTTGATAGGATGATATTCGTTGAAGGAAACCGCTCCCGCAGCCTTTTAAGCAGTGGCAGTGCTGCCATAACCTCGCCAACAGATACTGCATGAACCCAGATAATCCCCCCAAATCCCCCCACACCCCCCTTTGGAAAAGGGGGGCTGAGGGGGATTTTAAAGGGGGGGAGGGGGGATTTAAAAGTGCTGAAGGATGAATTAAGAATACCGAATTTTTCTCTGAGCCATCGTTTCCTTAATTCCTTTGGTCTTTTGAGATATTCAAATGGAAATAAGAAGAACAAAACAATAATGTATATGAGACTGTAAAGTAAATACATTTCATGCAATAGTTTCCACATCCTGGGCGCTGAACTGCAGATCATAAAGCCTTTTATAGATACCATCCCTTTCTATAAGCGCTTCATGTGTCCCTGACTCAACAATCCTTCCTTTATCAAGAACAATAATCCTCGTTGCACGCCTGATTGTAGAGAGTCTGTGGGCAATTACAAAGGTAGTCCTGTTTTGCATGAGGTTTTCGAGTGCCTTCTGAACCATTATCTCAGACTCGGTATCCAGTGAAGAAGTTGCCTCATCGAGTATTAATATGGGAGGATTTTTCAGGATTGCTCTCGCTATGGAAAGTCTCTGTCTCTGACCTCCTGATAGTCTCACCCCCCGCTCACCGATTACTGTTTCATATTTCCGGGTAAGCTCCATGATAAATTCATGTGCAAAGGCAGACTTTGCAGCATTTATAATCTCATCATCGCCAGCACCTGGCTTACCAAATGCTATATTATTCTTAACAGTATCATTAAAGAGGATAACATCCTGGCTTACAACACCTATCTGCTCTCTCAGTGATCTGAGCCTTGCCTTTGATATATCAACAGCATCTATAAAAATAACTCCTTCTGATGGATCGTTGAACCTTGGGATGAGATCAACAAGGGTTGTCTTTCCAACCCCGCTCCTCCCAACTATTGCGATTATCTCTCCTTTTTTAATCTTCAAACTAATGTCTTTCAGCGCTTCATCCTTTACATCTGGATAGATAAAAGAGACATTTCTGAATTCTATATTTTCCTTAAGAGGTGGAAGAGTCATAGTTCCATCTTTTTCATGTTCCTTGATCTCAATCTCGGCTATCCTTTCAAGTGATGCCCTTGCCTGTTGTATTCCATTGTTGACCTCTGCGAGCCTCTTTGCCGGTGTATAGACCATGAAAATTGCTGCAAGAAAAGAGAAAAATTCACCTGGTGTTATTATCCCTGTTATGACAAGTCTTCCTCCGTACCAGAGCACAAATGCAATCCCGAGGCCTCCAACAGCCTCCATGAGCAAAGTAGAAAATTCCATAAGCCTTGTAGACCTCAAGACCTCTCTGTAATAATCCTGATTTTTTTCCTTAAATTTATTAATTGTATCAGCCTCACGGCCAAAGACCTTTATCATCTTAATGCCGCTGAATCCCTCTGTAAGATGCTCGGTTATCACTGATATCTTCTGCTGTGCGATTTTGCTTACATTCTTCAGTCTTTTACCGAGTCTGTTCACTCCATAGAATGCTGCAGGAAGGACAGTAACCGCTATCAGTGCAAGATCCCATCTTCTGTAAAAGGCAACGATAAGAAGTGCAATAACTGTCATTCCCTGAACAAAGAGATTCCGGATTGAATATGAAAGGAGTTCCTGTAACATACCTATGTCATTTATTGTGCGGGAAAGCATTGACCCCATTGATTCCCTGGTATAATGCCCTACAGGAAGGTACATCAGATGTCCAAAGAGCCTGTTCCTCATATCCCTGACAATCTTTGCACCTGTTGATTTCATTAAAAAGGTCTGTGCAAAAGAAAATAGTCCTTTCAGGGAAAAGAGCAGAAGTATTGCAATGGGCAGAACAGTTAGCAGGGTATTATTCTTTTCAAGAAAAATGCCATCCATAGCAGGCTTTACAAGCCATGCAAGTGCACCATTTATACCGGAGACAATCAGACTTGCTATCCCTGCAAGCACAATCCTTCCCCAGTAAGGTTTCAGGAGCAGAATTATCTTTTTTATTGCTTCCACCCTGCCATCTCTCCGATTATTTCAGCACCCCTTTTTGAAGGATTTTTCCCTGAAAAAGGCTCTTTTAATACTCTATAATAATCAAGCATTTTATTTTTATATTCAATATCAAAAATAATCCTTTTAATCTCTCTTATTATATCCCGGGCATTAGCCCTATCCTGTAAGAGCTCAACAACAACCTCTCTTCCTGAAAGGATATTGACCAGTGATATGTATTTGACATCCACAATGATTTTCCCGAGATTAAAAGTCAGGGGAGAAAGTTTGTATACCACAACCATGGGCACATTGAGGTATGCAGCCTGCAGTGTAACTGTCCCTGAGGCAACAACAGCCATATCAGATGCAGCAAGAACCCGGACAGATTCACCTTTTTTTATATGAACACCTTCCTTTCTAAGGAATTCAAGGTAATGTTTATACTCCCTTTCATCTATATTGGGAGCAAGTGGAATACAAAACTGATAATCACCTGTAAAGGCTATCTCAGGATCGTTTTTGAATACTCTGACAACATCTGTCATTAAAGGAAGTAATCTCTTTAGTTCACTTGGCCTGCTTCCGGGAAGTAGGGAGAGGAGGGGCTTATCCGGATTAAGACCGAGGGCGGACTTAATCCCCCCTTTTTCAAATCCCCCCTTGTCCCCCTTTTCTAAAGGGGGGATGGGGGGATTATCGGGGGGTAAGTGGGGATTTGTTGTTTGCAATATGGCTTCTGTTTCTTCTATTATTGGATGACCAACAAACTCACATGTAACACCGGCTTTTTTGTATATCTCTTCTTCGAATGGAAGGATAACAGCCATCCTGTCAATGAGACCTGCAATCTTCTTCACCCTGCCTTTACGCCATGCCCATACTTGGGGGCTTACATAATATAAGATGTTTATTCCCAGTGACTTGGCTATCTTTGCAACCTTCAGGTTGAAATCAGGATAGTCAATGAGTACAAGGACATCAGGCCTGAACTTTTTAATAGCATCAGCAGTCTTTTTGAATGTATCCTTCACTTCTCTGTATGCTGAAAATGCCTCTATGAGGCCAAATGCTGATGAAAACCTCGAGATGATCTCAACTCCTGCCTTACTCATCCTCTCACCACCAACACCCATTATATGCACACCAGGCCATTTGCTTTTCAGTTCTTTTGCGAGGAGTGAACCATATAATTCACCTGAGCTTTCGCCAGTCACTATCATAACAGTATTCATCTAACCTATTATATCTGAAATTAGCCAAATTGCCTCATCAAAAAGCTGTACCTTCGTTCATATATAGGAAATTATAAACCACAGAGGCACTGAGACACAGAGATTTAAGAACATAAATTTTAAAAAACTTATAAATTATTTTTATTTTTTTCTCTGTGTCCTCTGTGTTCTGTAGTTAAATTAAGGTTTTTGTTCCTCTGACCCACATGTTGCTATTCATGTTGCTATCTCATGCTTTCAGAAATTAGGTTATGCAGATGTAAAGTTTGACTTTTGTTTCATTACAATGATATTTTTAATTAAACTCACTGTAGTTTAGCAAATTTTACCTTTGGACAGGCGAGGACGCCTGTCCTACTGATATAACTCTTTGAAAGTATTAGTTTTTAAAGTAGTAGGTCAGGCGTCTCGCCTGACATTAAAGCATTATCTTTCAATAAGTTATGAATTTTTGCTAAACTACAATAAACTTATATTAAAGGCATACGAAATGGAAACACTCGTTAAGACAGAGCATCCCTACATTGTTAGAAAATCAGGAGTATGTGGCGGTTCTCCAGTTATCGAGGGAACAAGAATTACTGTTAGGCTGATTGCACAATTTGTGAAAACAGGCTCAACAGCCGAAGAAATCCTTGCTTCTTATCCACATCTTTCTCTCGCACAGATTCATGATGCAATTAGCTACTACTTTGACCATAGGGAAGAAATCGAGCAAGACATTGAGGATAATAAGATCAAGAATATCTTAAGAAAATACAATTTGAGACTAATTCCACATACTGGGATTCCTGGTGTAGGGCGAATTGTAGCAGAGAAGGAATTTGAATCCCTTTCAGAAGAAGAAAAAGGAAAGGCGTATACATGGGAGACCCTTCCTGAAGAGTGGGAGTAACGGAAGTTACTCACCCTATCAGACTTTATCTTGATGAAATGGTTCCTGTAAGTTTGGCAGTTGTATTACGTCAGTATGGTTATGATGTGCTTGCTGCTAAAGATGCCGATATGCTTAGTAAAAGTGACGAGAACCAACTCGCCTTTGCTGTATCAGATAGTAGAACAATTATAACTTTCAATATTAAAGACTTTGTTTTATTACATCAAACATGGCTTAAGGAAGGAAAGAGACATTTTGGAATAATTGTTTCTCCAGAAATAAGAATTTCTAAATTAATTCACCATTGCCTAAAGTTGTTAGGCAAAACCGAAAGTAAAGATTTAATAGAACAGTTGCGGTTTCTACAAGAATTTGTATAGAGATGTAAGCTAATCCCTATAGTCTGAAGGGAAAGCAGATTATTTTGAAGTGCATTGTACTACAGTCATCTAACTTAAAATTCTTAAGTGAAGTTTGAAGGTCAGAACCCAGATAGACAGCCCGGTTAAGTTTGCAATTTGTCTTAGGCAACTCTTTGGGGTTCACTTGTACGAATAAGTTCTCTGAGTGCTGCTGCAATTGGTCTCAGGTTACTGTCACGAATAATGCGCCACCGGTTTACTACTATTTCCGAAACAATAAGAGTTGGTTAAGGGACATATCCTATGTTTCTTTGACAAGAGAAGACCCTCTTCAAAAAGAAAGACAAAGAAATATGGGATGTGTCCCTACTACCAATTAAATGTGGCGAATTGATGACCAAAGCTGAAAAGCTTAAGAAGATTCTGGAATATTCTCTGCGATGTCCAGACTCCAGTTGGTGCAAAAAGAGTAACATGACAATATTGCTCCCTGATTATGATAGGAAACTTGTAGAGAAAGATATTGAACTTGCTGAGGCTAATAAGGAATCAGGGCAAATGGTAGTTTATGTCAAAATTGAAAAATTAAGGAAATCATGCCATCAAATAATTATTGCCAATTGTCAAGGGCAGACCCCTTGTTCCAATGGACCCCCCTTATTCCGATGTAGATTAAAAAATCTCACTACCTTTTTTACTTGAAAACTTTCATCTCAACAGGGTCTGTTACAGCTTGTGCACGATCAATTTTGTCAAGTATCTTCCGTACCATCTCACTTGCAATTCCAAAAACCATCTCTTTTGCAAGACTATCCTCATCCTTTAATTCTTTTCGTGCATTCACCAAGTCTTTAAGGAATGAAGGAATTTCGACAGAAGAAACATCTGATGTAATATTAGCGTATTCAATACTATCACTCCTGTTAGCACTGATATTATGAAAAATAAGTTGTTCCCCTGTTGCAACACCAACAACCTTAATTGAACCAGATAAAGAAACCGAAATTTTATCTGATATTTTTGTAAAATTCACAGGTATTTCAGTACTACACGTGCTATTGTATTGCTTGCCTTTTCTATCCGTCTTTATACAATCGTAGTATCGTGTTCCGGTAGTCTTCATATTTTCTTCTTTGGGACTTTGGTGGACAGAATTAACCTGTGATAACTTTCCAAAAATCAAGTAATGAACTCCCTTAAGTCGTTTGAATGTTGCATATTCGTCAGTGATGCCAGAAATGCCCAGTTTCTGTTCACTAAAAATCGTTTCTAATTCATCACGATCCAAGATACGTATAAATCTGCTTGCCTTTTTCTGTAGTTGGGATTTGATGTCATCAAAGATAAAATCTCCCATTGACATGCCTGCGATGTTTCTTCCCGTAGGGTTGTCAAACCTAACAAAGGCGATCTTAGTAACAGCACATGCATCAGCCTTACTCATCTTCTCGGATACATCTTTGAACCCTGGGTTTATTTTAGACGCTTCATTAAAGTCATTCCACGCATTCCTACACAACTCCTTTGAAAGGAAATACTCTCCCAACGAATAATAAAGATTGGTTGCTTTGGAAGCAGCATCTTTATATCCTTCTACTGTAGTGTTAGCATTCATATAATTTTTTGCTGCATCACGAAAACTATTTTGATTCTCTAATTTTGAAGCAATTCTATAGTAGGATTCGGCAATCTTTTCTGTGCAATCCTTATACGGTTTGTTATGTTTTAATGCCTCCGTGTATTTAGGAATAGCACTGTTATAATTTTCGCTAGCGAATAGACTCTCAGCCTCTCTATAATATTTTTCAGAAGCTGATGATTGCATTTCCTCAATTTTTTGTTTTGTATTAATTGCGGGAAAATTTAAACAATTATAAGAACTTAACTTATCGATAAATGTTGAAAGTTCTCTATAGTGCTTCAAAGCTGATTCGAAATCAGAAGATTTCTCAAAATTCTCGGCCATTGCAAGTTTTTGCTCATATGCCAGATTTGATGTCTGGCATAGTTTCATTTTCGCATCTTGATGGTCAGGTTCGAGTTTCAAAGCATTAAGATATTCCTGAGTAGCACCATAATAATTTTTCATAGCGAGTAATTCATCGCCCTGTTTTACCGCCTTAGAAGCTGCTGAACAGCCATAAATAAAAGCAATAAACATAACTATAGAAACTAAAGCCAATTTCCTCATTATTAAGTATCTTGTTTTCATGTTAACTCCAGATAGTTTAAATTTATCTTCAAGCATCACTTATACCTCATGAAACACAAATTAATAATTTATACCCTTTTAAAACAAAAAGGGTAATTTATAAAAAACCGCCTACATAAACTCAACATTTTCAAGAAATATCTTGAATCCATAAGGTTATTTTTCCCCTCGGCATCTTTTAATAGGTTCAATGTATGTCTTCTTACCAGCTAAACTTCCTACATAGATTGGTAAATCTATAGCACATATATATGGTCAATGTCAAGAAAATAATTGCAATACATATGTATGGTTTATTGCATCTAAAAGACTTCATATAATTCAGCCATGAGAGGTATGATGAACAATATCAGAAAGGAATTAGGGGAACGTATAAGGGAGTTAAGGAAAATCGCAGGTATTACACAAGAAGAATTAGGAGAAAAGTCAGAACTGAGTTACAAATTTATAGGCGAACTGGAAAGGGGACAGGTTAATGTGAGCGTTGATTCTATTGCGAGAATTGCTGACGCATTAGGAGTAAAGATAGGTGATTTGTTTTTTAAAGAAAAGATACCAGTACAAAAAATTTTAATAAAAGAGAAAAGTCCTTTATCAAAATTCTCTCCGCAAGACCTCCAACTCATCAAAAAGGCCCTTCGGCTTCTGAATAGAACATTTTCGAAGGTGTAGTTATTTTTGCATCTGATAATCTGCCCGAACATTTATTAATATCCTCATAGTATAATAAGGCAAGGAGGTTTCAGATGAAAGAGTATACTTATACAATCGTGCTCGATAGGGAAGAAGACGGCGGCTATCATGCATTTTGCCCTGCGCTTCCTGGCTGTCATACACAGGGCGATACATATGATGAGGCGATTGAAAATATCAAGGATGCAATTAGAGTTTATATCGAAAGCCTGATATCTCATGGAGAAAAGATACCGATAGAGGACATTGCTATTAAGCCGCTCAAAGTTGCGGTATGAGTCCTCTCCTTCCTCAGGTTAAGTCAAAGGATTTGATGCGGGTTGCCGAAAAACTCGGCTTTAAGTTCGACAGGCAATCCGGCAGCCATGCTGTTTATTATAGGGAATCGGATAAGCGCAGAGTCGTTATCCCTATCCATTATGGAAAAGACATAAAGCCGAAGACATTATCCAGTATCATCAAAGATATGGGGCTGGAGCCCGATGAATTCAAAGAGTTGCTCTGACCCATCTTCAACAGTTAAGGGCTAAAAACGCCTCATAAGAAAAGTAAAACCCAGTATTTAAGCCATTCTACGAAAACGGAATTTGAAAATACCCCCAAAATGTAGTGCCACGTTAT
>VGWY01000041.1 GCA_016873575.1 Nitrospira sp.
AACTGTGAAGGGGTGCCAAAGAGGAAATGAGCATTCCTCATATATCCGCCGTCTTTTATGTAATAGTCGTAGCCCAGGGCGCAGGGGCCGCGTATTTCAGGATCGGGCTTGCTGCAGGTGAAGTCTTCTGTAAAGACAAGGAACACTCTGATACGCTGTTTCTCAGAGGGAGTTTGCAGTTGCGCCGATATCTCCTTGTAAAAGCCCATGGCCAGCATCTTATCTATGCACGTAAGGATAAAACTCCGAAAGGCATAGAAGGTACTTGTGCTCAGGTCTATATACTCCTCGGAATCGAACCCTGCCATGTAATCCAACAGCTTTTTTACCGAATAACTGTCCTGCCCATACACCTTCATAAGAGCATTGAGAATAAAAGGGACTGAGTACTTCGTGTAGGGCACCAATTGGTAAGGCAAAAGTGAAAAAGTCCTGTGCTTTACTGTTATCGCCTTCCCCTTGCCGTTACATAAATATCTCGCTATCGGAAAGGCCTTGTAATATGTCCCCCTCTCGTCGATTACCCTGCGATAGTAATATCCGATGAACTGAGCACAGTTACTTGCCCCGCACAAAGGACACCTATATGTAAAGTCATAAGGCAGCCTGAGAAGCGATATTACGTCCTCAGCCTTTTCTTTGACTTGACTGTAATACCCCTTTAAGGTATATCCTATGACTGTGAGTATCTGTATCTTGTTGGCAGCGCATCGCTCCTACGGTGCCTGCCAACAATTTTACTTTACTGGGATAGCGTATTGGTGAGCTTTTTCATCATCGATATTTTATAATGCTCATTGTAGCAGGATAAGACATTTTTGATGATTATGCTTCCGTTCTTATATAAATATTGGGGGCGATAACAGTATTCCCCTAACAGAAATGAGAGGCAAGAAATGTTATCAAATAATCCATGGGATGAATAGACCAATAGAAACTTGCCCACTGATAAAGGCAACCGAAACCTTGAGCAATGTGACCGTTGAATTGTACGAACCGGGAGTTAACAAATACTTTATGACATCTGTGACACCAATGCTTGATGAAGAAGGTCATATTAAATCTTATGTGCATTCACTTGTTGACATCACAGAAGCCAAAGACAAGGAAAAAGAACTTATCAAGAGCCGCAATGCATTCTTTAATATGCTCAATGATCTTGATTATTCTTATGTAGAATTAAAAGGACTCTATAATTCTCTTATCCATTCATTTGCCAATGCAATAGACGCAAAAAGTCCATGGACAAAAGGTCATTCCGAGAGGGTGACAAATTATGCCGTGGCTATAGCGAAGGAGATGGGATTCAATGATAAAGATATTGAAACACTCAGGATAGCTGCCCTTCTTCATGATATTGGAAAGATAGGAACATATGATGTAATCCTCGATAAACCTGATAGACTTTCAAGTGAGGAAATCGAACTCGTGAAGATGCATCCAGTCAAAGGTGCCGAGATTCTCAGACCAATAATGCAATTACAGGACATCCTTCCGATAATCAGACATCACCATGAAAGGATAGACGGGAAAGGCTATCCTGACGGACTGAAAGGTGAAGAGATTCCTTTTCTGGCAAGGGTTATCACTATTGCTGACTCTTTTGACTCTATGACATCAGACAGGCCATACAGGCCAGCGCCGGGTATAGAATATGCCCTATCAGAACTGAAGGAAAGTAGCGGCATCCAATTTGACCCCGGGGCTGTTGAAGCATTTCTGATGGTGCTTGAAAAGATAAAGTAAACGAGATGCTGAAACAAGTTCAGCATGACAGTAATAAAGGGAGGATTGTCAGCTTATAGAGGTATGGTTTTCTTATTGAGATGTCACCCTGAATTTATTTCAGGGTCTAACCCTTAATTCCTCGATATCCACATCCTTCTTCATCAGCTTCTTTAAATCCCCTGGTTTGAAAACTCCTTTTTCTGTAATAATTGCAGTGACATATTTATGAGGGGTTACATCAAAGGCAATATTCCTTACCTTTATACCATCAGGTGCAATCTGGCATTTGCCAAATATATGGGTAACCTCTTCAGACCCTCTCTCTTCAATGGGTATGTCTTTGCCTGAGGGAATAGAAAAATCAATACTGCTTAAAGGTGCAGCAACATAGAAGGGGATCTTATGCTCTTTGCAAAGAACGGCTAATGGATATGTCCCTATCTTGTTTGCTACATCGCCATTCCGTGCTGTCCTGTCAGTCCCAACAATAACGAGGTCTATCTCCCCCATCTGCATGAGGGCACCTGCTGTGTTGTCAGTAATGAGGGTAACAGGTATCCCTTCCTGCATAAGCTCCCATGCGGTAAGCCGGGCACCCTGTAACACGGGCCTTGTCTCATCAACAATAACCTCAAACCTTCTCCCCTGTTCTTTTGCTACTAACATTGGCGCAGTTGCTGTGCCATATCCGCCTGTTGCAAGTGCACCTGCATTGCAGTGCGTAAGGATTGTGTCACCATCCTTAATGAACCCTGCACCCCATCTGCCGATAGCCTTATTTACTTCAATATCCTCTTCAAGTATCCTCTTTGCTTCATCTATAAGAATCTCTTTCAATCTGTCTATTGATTCATCCTTTCTCATGATCAATAAACGTTTTATCCTTTCCACAGCCCACTGTATATTTACTGCTGTAGGTCTTGTAGAAAGCATTACATTCTGTATGGGCTCAAGTCCTTTCATGAATCCATCAAAATCATGAGCGTTTATACCCTGTGCTCCCAGTGCTATGCCCATTGCGGCTGCAATACCTATGGCAGGAGCACCACGTATCCAGAGTTTTTTAATCCCTTCAGCAACCTGCCTGTAATCAGTGCATTCAATAAAGGTAACCTCGAAAGGCAATCTTGTCTGGTCAAGCATGATTACCTTCCCGTTAACCCATTCTATCGCCTTAACCATTTAAGTTTTTCTACCTTTATTCAAAAGAATTCCTCGAATATTCAAAAGAATTCCTCGAAGCTTTGCTTCAGGGTATAACATTGCTCATAATGTCATTGACCCGAAAATACCCCTCACCCTTCCCCTCTCCCACAAGGGGAGAGGGAATCTCCCCTCCCTTGATGGGAGGGGACAGAGGGGAGGGTGAAATATTTTTCGTGCTCCTTTGGGAGCCAAAGGCTCATGTCGATTTCTGCGAAAGCAGGGAACTATTAGTAAATAGATTCCCGTTCCCCGATCGCTGTCGAGGACAAGTTTCACGGGAAACCCTGGATTCCGCATCAAGTGCGGAATGACAACGGAATACGAATTATTCATGAATATAATACCTCGCAGCTTGCTGCGGGATAGTTCATTGAACAGGTTATTGGCTAAAATATTGATACAAATACCCATGAAATAGTTAGACAGATAACTGAGGCAACCGTTCCCCATGATATGTAGTTATAAATTTTGGAATTGGTGTACTCCCCCATAAGCTTCTTATTGTTTATAAGTGAAATAGCATATACAAGGACGAATGGAAGCAGCAACCCATTAATAACAGCAGAGAGCACCATTAAAAAAACAAGCGGGGCTCCTGGAATTAACACAAGCATCGAGGCCAAAGCTATGGTTAGTGTGTAAATCCACATGAACTGGGGTGCATCCTTAAATGTCTTATTAACTCCTGCTTCCCAGCCCATTGCCTCACATATATAATATGCTGTTGCGAGAGGGACTATTATTGCACCGAGTAATGAAGCATTTGCAAGACACAGGGCGAATATGAGAAATGCATAGTCTTCTGAAAGAGGTTTGAGCGCTAATGCAGCTTCTGAAGCCTCGTGGATTCTGATTCCGTAGGGGAACAAAAGTGTACCACAGGTCACAATGATAAAAAAACTGATTATGTCGGTTATAGAACATCCAATGATTACATCCAGCCGTGAAGCCTTGTAGTGTTCCTTTTTTATTCCCTTTTCTGCTATGGATGACTGGAGATAGAACTGCATCCATGGGGTAATCGTTGTCCCTATGATTGCTATGCTCATCATTATGTATTCAGGATTCCGTTGTAACTTTGGGAAGAGAGTATGGTTTAACACAGCATTCCAGTCTGGTTTTGCCATGATTCCTGATATGATATAGCCGACAAATATGATACAGGCATAGAGCAGTATATTCTCTACAAACCTATAGCTTCCCTTTGTGACCAGTATCCATATGGTGATAGCCCCTACAGGCACCATTATGTATTTGCTCGATCCCAGGATTTCCATACTTGCTGCCCATCCTGCGAAATTAGCCACTGTATTTCCAAAGTTTGCGGTGAGGAGGCACAACATCATAAAGAATGTTGTCTTAACTCCATAGTTTTCTCTTATGAGGTCAGAAAGCCCCTTGCCGGTAACAACACCCATCCGACCTACCATTTCCTGTATTACAACAAGGGCTATCGTTGTGGGTATCAATGTCCATAGGAGAGAGTATCCAAATCGTGCACCTACTACAGAATAGGTTGTTATCCCGCTCGCATCATTATCAATATTTGCGGTTATGATCCCCGGTCCCATTACAGATAGAAATATAATAATTTTTCTCCAGAGGCTCACACCTTCCTCCTCTTCCGTTTTGCTGCCGGTGGAAGCATTCTGTCTATCACATCATCTATCGCAACGATACCCAGGAAGACACCCTCGGCGTCAACAACCGGAAGCGCAACAAGATTGTACTTTGAAATTATCTCTGCAACCCCTTCCTCATCGGTTTCCGGGGTTACTGCCTTGAGTTTGGTTTCCATAATATCTGATAGTTTTGCATCCAGGGGCGCAAGTAGTAACTCCCGGAGGGAGACAACACCGAGGAGTTTTTCATCAGCATCTATAACATAGATGTAATATACTGTTTCTACTTCCTCTGCATCTTTTTTGAAGTCCTCTATCGCTTTCCTTACCGTAGTCTCGGGTGGATATGCGATAAATTCATTTGTCATCAATCCACCTGCTGTATCCTCTTCATGGCTAAGGAGCTCTTGTATGTCTTCAGCTTCGTCTTTCTCAATATTCTCAAGTATCTCTTTTGCCTTATCAGCAGGGAGGTCACTGAGGACATCAGCAGCCTCATCAGGTGGCATCTCTTCTATGATGTCAGCAGCCTTTTCTGTTTCCATCTCTGTTATGATTGCTGCCTGGACATCAGGCTGTAGTTCTGAGAGGGCCTCAGCTGCTGTTTCAACATCAAGACCCTTAAAAAATGTTGCACCTTTCTCATGTGAGACCTGACTGATTATCTCTGCGATGTCAGCAGGATGTAAATCTGCAACCATCTGCCTCGGTACTGTCAGAGATATTTTTGTCAGCTTTGGCTCAAATGGTTGAATGTAGTTCCAGCTTATGAGGTTATAGGAAAGGGTTTTTTTAAAGAGCCTCATCATATCTTCTCCGCCCCTCTCAACACCGAGTCGTCTCATGATCCCCCTCATGCCAACATCAACCGCGATAAGGACAGCCTCTGAATTGAATCCTTCGAGCTTGACGTCGTTCACCCTGACAACCTTTGCACCGTTCGCGTCAACAATCTGCTTATCAAAAATATCCCTTACGATCAAAAGGTCTTTCTCACCGAGTTCATACGGCAGAAGATTTTCACTGTATATTTTTGTGGAGATTATCCTCTTGTTGAATATGTTCAAGTTATTCCATGGAAGATTGAACAGCCCTTTTTTCTTCTCAATAATCAGGGCAGAGACCTTTGGAAGCGGCTCACCTTTCACAATTATTAGGTCTTTTACCTTTCCGAGGTCCTCACCTTTCGGATCGAGCACGGGTTTATTCAGTATTTCACTTACAAAGAGTTCACCAAAAAAAGGCATCTTCCTTACTCCACTAAATCCCCCCTTCACTCCCTTTTCTAAAGGAGGGAGGGGGGATTACAATTTTTTATAATACCCTGTATCCTCTGTGGTTACTAAGAAATGCATAAGTAAGGCATCATTATTGAAAAATCTCCCCTTGCCCCTCTTTGCCAAAGAGGGGTAACATTGCCTCCCTTTAGCAAAGGGAGGTGAGGAGGGATTTTATAATCAATGTCTTCATACTTATGACCGTATTAGTAATTAAGTTTTTCTTTGGTATAAAAGTAGCCTCATGACAGATTTTTGTCAAGAACTTTTAGCCACAAGCCACAGAGATCACAGAGATCACAGAGATCACAGAGAATATTAAGAATTAGAAACAAGTTTTAAGAGATTACAATTTCTCAGTGTTCTGTGGTTAATATACATAAATTAGGTTAAAATATTTTATGGATTTTATCTTTGTTTCCATGCCCTATGCACGGTTTATCTCAAAGTGGTTTTCCAATATTCCCAATATAAACCTCGGCATTATGCAGGCACTTCTGACCGGGAAGGGAAAGAGTGTTAAGACCTTTCACTTTCACTTGGAGTTCCTTCCTTACCTGAGAAATTTTAATCCAAAGATCACAGAGAATTTGATTAAGCTGACAGAACAATTTGGTGTTGAATATATGGGATTGGATTATATTTTTGCTTCGCTTCTGTTCGAGGATAACTATGTAAATTCAAAAGAACGATTCAGAGAGCGTCTTGAATCAGTTGGATTAACACTGAATGACTTTGAGGAATTAAGGGAAGTTGTTAGTTTATTTTTTGAGTCAGTTTATTTGAGGTTGTCACCGTATCTTAAAGGGACAAAGCTCATCGGTTTTAGCTGCTCCCACTACCAATTGAGCAGTTCACTCTTCATGTGTCAGAGGATCAAGAATGCCAACCCCGATATTGTAACAATTATTGGGGGGAAAGACTGTTCTGGTGCCTTTGCATACGAGTTATTGGAAAACATTGACTTTGTAGATTTTGTGGGAATCAGTGAGTGTGAAGTTACTGTTGATAGTCTGCTGGAACATATCTATGATACAAGGAAAGACTTTTATAATGTGGTATACAGAGACGAAAGAGGAGAGATAAAGAAATCAAAATCAAAACCAAATACTTTACTCAATTCGCTGCCATTCCCCCGATATGATTTTACAGAATTTCCCATAGAATTCAATGAAGTCATTTTGCCAATTGAGTTTGGCAGAGGGTGTCCATGGAAAAGGTGCACCTTCTGCCCTGATGAATCATATAACATCCTGTGTCAATCAAAAACCGCAGGGCGATTGAAGGAAGAAATTGACTATTATCAGGATATTTCAGGAGACCTGAGGAATTTCTTTATTTTAGATCCTGATGCCTTGAAAAATCAAAAGGTAATCATTGATGTATCGGAGTATCTTGAAGGTAAAAATCTCAATTTTCATTATGCCGAATTTCGTGCTGAAAAGATGAATAGGGAGGTACTAAACGCAATCTTACATTTTGGTAATTGGATTTCAAAGTTTCAGATAGGGATTGAAACCTTTAGTGACAGGATATTGCAATTGATGAATAAAGGGGTTACGGTTTTGAAAAATGTGGAGGTTATTAAAACAGCGGCTGAATTAGGGGTACCAGTACAATCGAATCTTTTTACCTGCTATCCAAAGATGACAACGGCTGACCTGCTTGAAAATCTGAGGACTATGGATCTTATTACACATTTACTGGTGTACGAAAATATTCAGATATTCCCAGGGGAGTTTTATCTGCCTACAGACTGTCCAATATTTATGAACAGTGAGTCTTACGGTCTGAAGAAGGGTTCTGAATCAATCTTTTCATATGTCTTTGAAGACTTCCCCATGCATTCTTATTCTAATTATCCTTATCCCTATCAGTTTGATAATGATGAAGAACAGTTCAGGATGTCTTCCCTTATCAGAAGAAAGGTAGAAGAGATTAAGAACAAAAGCCCAAAAGATAATTCTATGATTTATGAGCAATCCTCAAACGGTTTTCAGATAAAGGCGTGCCGCGATGGACAGTGCACAACCCATACACTTGATGCGAGAGAGAAAGAGATATATCTTTCGGCTATTGAAAAGATTCAGGAGATAGGCACGGTATCTGAGAAGTCAGGTATTCCATTAGCTGATGTCTATTCCATCCTTGATGATTTTGAGGGAAAGGGGCTTATACTTTATTCCCCTGATAGAATATCTTTTCTGTCGTTGGCAACAAAGAACAAAAAACTTCATTAACCACAGAGAACACAGAGGGCACAGAGAAAATATACCAAGAAATTCATAAGGGGATATCCCCCTGAACCTACCCGCATAACCATGCACCCATAACAGGATCGGTTAACCGGAATTATTCTATCAGAATTATTCTGTTGGAATAATTATGATTTGTCAAGCCTTAGCCCATGAGGATTTCGAGGAGCCTGTCGAGTTCATCAAGTGAGTAATACTCAATCTCTATCCTCCCCTTCTTCCCCTTATGAACTATCCTGACCTTTGTGCCAAGACTCCTGATGAGCTTTTCCTCAAGTGATGAAATCTGGGGGTCTCTGGTTACTGTTGCCTTTGAAGGTTTTGAAATTCTCTGGGATAGAGCCTCAGCCTCTCGAACGCTCAATCCTTTCTTGATAATCTTTCTTGCAGTCTCTATCTGATGAGCCTTTCCATCTATGGTAAGTAATGCCTTTGCATGACCCATGCTCAGGGAGCCATTATAGATAAAGGACTTTACCTCTTCTGGAAGCTTTAAGATCCTGATGTAATTAGCAATTGTTGCCCTGTCCTTTCCAACCTTATCTGACAGTTCTTCCTGCGTGATGTTGAAATCTTCAATCAATCTGCTGAATGCCTCGGCAGTCTCTATGGGATTCAGGTCTTCCCTCTGGATATTTTCAATCAAGGCAATTTCGAGGGACTCATTCGATGCTACATTCTTTATGAGGGCAGGAATTTTTTTCAGTCCTGCAAGTGTTGCAGCCCTCCATCTGCGTTCACCTGTGATAAGCCTGAAAGTACCGTCTCCAGCACGTGAAACAATGACAGGCTGGAGAACTCCCTTTTCTTTTATGGAAGCTGCAAGCTCCCTGAGAGGTTCGTCCCTGAAGGTCTTTCTCGGCTGCTGTTCTCCGGGGAAGACACGGTCAATATCCAGATAAAGAACCTCATCACCCTTTTCGGGTATTAAAGCCTCAAGACCCTTACCCAGTGCCGTTTTCATTCAGTATCTCCTTCGCCAGTGACAGATAGCTCTGTGCCCCTTTTGATCGGATATCATATAAGAGTGCTGGTTTTCCGTAGCTTGGTGCTTCCCCGAGTGTAACATTTCTTGGAATGACTGTATTATAAACCTTATCACCAAAATGTTTTCTAACCTCCTGTGCAACCTCACGGGATAAATTATTCCTTGGGTCAAACATCGTGAGAACTATTCCTTCAACTTCAAGGGTTGGGTTAAAGGAACTCCGAACGAAACGGAGTGTCTTCGTCAAAAGCCCTAGGCCTTCAAGTGCATAATATTCGCACTGCACAGGGATGAGCACAGAGTCAGCAGCGACAAGTGCATTTAATGTGAGGAGCCCGAGCGAAGGAGGACAGTCAATCAGTATATAAGGATACATATCCCTGATTGAACGTATTGCATTGTACAGAACCCTTTCCCGTCCTTCTTTATCCACAAGCTCAATCTCAATACCAAGAAGGTCAACAGTAGAAGGCAGGATTTTCAGATTGTCTATGCCGGTGGGCTTAATCGCATCACCAATCTCACATTTCCCTGTATAAACATCATATATACTCTTATCGAGATTATCCCTTGAAATGCCTACTCCTGATGTAGAATTCCCCTGGGGGTCTGTGTCTACAAGCAGGATATCCTTGCCTGCAAAGGCAAGAGATACAGCAAGATTTATGGCTGTTGCGGTTTTCCCGACCCCGCCTTTCTGATTAGCTATAGTGATAATTTTTCCCATAGTATTTTTGGGGGAATTAGAGATAAATTATTATAACAAGATATAGGAAAGGCTGTCTTGAAATTTTTATACAGGCAAGGCATAGCATTCTCGAGGGGACTGTCCCAGATTTACGGACCAATAATCCCCCCATCCCCCCTTTAGTAAAGGGGGGCAAGGGGGGATTAGAATCGGGACTGTCCCCGAATTAAAATAGAAGTGGAAGGAGGGTGTTAGAGTGGTTGGATTTATTGATCTTCATACACATGGCATAGGCAGATACGATACAAAGACAACAAAACCAGATCATATCCTGAAGATGGCTGAGCTTCATGGGAATGATGGTATAGCAGGAATCCTCCCAACAATATATTCTGGGCCGATTGATACAATGAGGGACAATATGGAAGCGGTGAGGAAGGCAATGGAAACACAGCAGTCAGCAGTCAGCAGTCAAAATACAAATCCCCCCTTACCCCCCTTTAGTAAAGGGGGGCATGGGGGGATTTTGGGTGTTCATCTCGAAGGGCCGTTTCTGAATCCGATAAGATGTGGTGCTTTAGATAAAGATTCCTTCATAAAACCAACTATATCTTCCCTGAAGAAGTTAATTGACGGGTATGAAGACATAATAAAGATAATAACTATTGCTCCTGAGCTGCCTGGCGCTTTGAAGGTTATCGAAAAATGTGTTGAACATAGAATAAGAGTCAATATGGGACATTCTGATGCTACCTATAAGCAGGGGGTTGATGGAAAAAAGGCAGGGGCAACAGGAATAACGCACATCTTTAATGCTATGAAGCCATTTCATCATAGAGAACCCGGGCTTGCAGGATTTGGCCTTCTTGATGAAGATATATATATAGAAATAATTGCAGATGGTGTTCACCTTCATCCAAAAACACTTGAGCTCATATTTTCAATAAAAAGACTCGACAGGATAATACTCATATCTGACTCTGTTAAAGGAGCAAAGAAGGGAGGCTGTCCAATTTATAATAAAAAAGGGATTCTCTTAGGAAGTGGAATAACAATTGCGGAGTCGGTAAAGATTCTCAGGAAGATTGGAATCCCTGAGGCTGAGATAATGGAGGCAGGAATTGATAGTCCAATGAGGTATATTGGATTAAATCAGAAGAATAGAGAGAAGGGTTCACTTTAAGGTGTCGTATAAAAATTTTCCCTCTTTCGTATTTATATTGAAAGAGAACTTTAACCACTGAGGCACAGAGACACTGAGAATAAGAACAAATATTTCTTTTATTTATTACAAACAAAAAAAGCTTGAATATATTAATATTTTTTCTTTTTTTATATGTCAATCTCCGTGCCTCTGTGGTTATTATACATAGCGTCATAAATAATGTCGCATTATTGTCATTCCCGCAAGCGAAGCGAGTCGGGAATCCTTCCGGATAGATTCCGGACAAGCCGGAATGACAGTTTTACGGGGTATAAGCAGTCCTTGCGATGCGAAAAGATTTATGTCGTCATGTATAGAATGCTTTTCAACTTTTTTACGAAAGAACCAAAATTCTTCACCAGCCTTCCCTCTATTTGGTGAAGGGGACTGTCCCAGATTTACGGACCAATAATCCCCCCATCCCCCCTTTACTAAAGGGGGGCAAGGGGGGATTAGAATCGGGACTGTCCCCTACGTTCAAAGTCTGATTTATGATATAATTTTCTGAAAAGGGGAAGGGGGTTAGGGGCATTGGTACGTATTATTGCAATTATAATAATGGTATTACTGCCGATTTCTATGTTGGCAGGGGGAAAGGAGGTACAGGGAATGGTAAAAGATATACACTATCTTGGACATGATACGTTTAAGATTACCGGTGAAAAGGTCATCTATACAGACCCGTTTAAGATTAAAAAGAAAGACACAGCAGATATTATCTTGATTACCCATGAGCATTTTGACCACTGTTCACCTGAGGATGTGAAAAAGATACAAGGGTCAAATACAGTAATTGTTGCAACCTCAGATTGTGCGAAAAAGCTGTCTGGAAATATAAAGATTGTGAAGATAGGCGATAAGATCAATGTTGAGGGGATCGAGATTGAGGTTGTCCCTTCCTATAATACAAACAAGCAGTTTCATCCAAAGGCGAACGGATGGGTTGGGTATATTTTTACAGTGAATGGGCAGCGAATTTACCTGGCAGGTGATACAGATTACATCCCTGAAATGAAGAACTTCAAGGCTGATATAGCACTTCTTCCAGTCTCAGGTACATATGTTATGACAGCAGAAGAAGCCATTAAGGCAGCACTTGACATCAAGCCAAAGATTGCGATACCAATGCACTATGGTGCAATAGTGGGCTCGAATGAAGATGCAAAGAGATTTGCCGATGGACTGAAAGGTAAGATAGAAGTGGTGATATTGAATGAGGAGTAAATAATACCTGTTTGACTTAGTCCATAGCTTAGTCTATTGTAAGTTTTAGTGGATAGGAATGCCTACAATTAATATACATGATGCAAAAACCCATTTTTCACGCATCTTAAAGCGGGTTGAGAATGGGGAGGAAATTATTATTGCAAAGGCAGGGAAACCGATTGCGCGTATTTTACCTTTAGAGCATAAGATAAAGAAGCGTATTCCAGGGACAGCAAAGGGACGTATTACTATATCAAAAGAATTTTTCAAGCCATTGCCTGAAGATATCCTGAAAGAATTCGAGAAGTGAAAGTTCTCCTGGATACGCATACCTTCTGGAAAAACTGCCTGTAATAACCTCTGATTCGCTTATTTCACAATATAAAATTGATACAATATGGATATAGATGCTTTATTTCTTCTGTAAAATTGATAAAGATGTTAAATGCACAAACGCAAGCCCCAAACGTTACCACACTCGGAATAGGACATTTCTAAATTGGCAGATTAGGACATTTCTATTTTGGTATTACAGGAGATCCCCAAAATCTTGACATGTCATCAATAATTTGCTATAAAGTAATCATCTTTTTTCACTTAATGGGGTTTATTTCATACAAAAAATAGATACATGTGTCCATAATAGGATACATGGATTTTTTTTCAGAAGGTGTATCCTGTCTTACAATTTTTAGAACTTTCAAGGAGGAGAGAACTGTAAATAAAGAACTGTAAATAATAAGTAGTTAGCAGTGAGTAATTAACAATTAACAAATAATCAATGAGAGGAGGGATTTAAGTATGAAAGGTTTTAAGACATCACTTTTATCCCTTGTTATTTTAAGTGCCCTTACCCTTATCGTGACAAGCTGTGACGTATTTGAGGAAGACGGTAATGGTGTCACTTACTACTCTCCCCCGCCAACGCCATTAACCCAAATCTATCTCCCTCAAACCGGTCAGACTGCAAGCTATGCCACAGGAGATGATGGAGAATTGAGAAGAGGCGTTTCATGGCCTTCCCAAAGATTTACAGCGAATATGATTTGTGCTGATACTGCAATAATAGACAATCTCACAGGACTGATGTGGGTGAAGAGCCCTGATAGCACGAAAAGGACATGGGCAGATGCCATCACTTATGCTAATGATTTAGTTCTTTGTGGTTTTACCGATTGGCGACTGCCCAACATAAAGGAACTGAGGAGCCTTATAAATTATGGATTAGCAGACCCGGACACATGGCTTAATGGACAGGGATTTACAAATGTGCAATCAGACGACTATTGGTCCTCTACCACTTTTGCCTCCAATACGGACCTCGCATGGTTTGTCCGGATGAGCGGCGGTGGTGTAAACGTTAACGCTAAGACTAATAGCAACTATGTCTGGCCTGTGCAAGGTTATTAGGGGATTTGGTTATTTTAAGAGATGGCACAATATGAACATCTGCCTATATATAAGAAGGCATTTGATATGATTGTTTACATTGAAAACAAAGAAGGGGGGATGTATTATGCTTAAAGGCAAAAGGATAATTTTAATTATAGTATTTTTTGCTGTAGCTGCAATAATTGTTATTGCATGGGCAGGAACCATAAATCTTCCCCGGACTGGTCAGACAATAAGCTATGCTACAGGGGATGATGGAGCATTGCAAAGAGGCGTTTCATGGCCTTCCCCAAGATTTACAGTAAGTGGTGATTGTGTAATAGACAATCTCACAGGACTGGAGTGGGTGAAGAGCCCTGATAGCACGACAAGGACATGGGCAGATGCCCTGACTTATGCTAATGATTTAGCTCTTTGTGGTTTTGACGACTGGCGACTGCCAAATGTCAACGAGCTTGAAAGCCTAATAAATGCTGGAGAAGAAAACATAGCAATATGGCTTAATGGACAGGGATTTACAAATGTGCAGTCATTCCACTATTGGTCCTCTACTACCTTTGCCAACACTCCGGACAACGCTTGGGTTGTTTCTATGTATAACGGTGTTGTGTTCTCTAACAATAAGACTAATGCTAACGCCAATGTCTGGCCTGTGAAAGATTGATTTTGGGTCAAGTCAAAGGGGTCAGGACGAATTACTTCAGGGACTTGCAATATTAGCTATTTTTTTACTTCATTCGATTTACAGCTCTACAATGAGAATGTGGGGTCAGGTCTTGCAATATCACTTTCTACTGTCCGCAGTTATTCGTTTTACTTTTCTAAGCTGTTATATTGCAAGACCTGACCCCATGACCCCAGTGGTTAAATCTATCAGAATTCAATTCCATTTGCAAATTAACACATTTGCAACCTCAAAAACAACTCTTGACAATGATATCAGTAATGGTACTATAATTATATGGCTAAA
>VGWY01000042.1 GCA_016873575.1 Nitrospira sp.
TAGGAGGCACAAAAGACAGGGGTTAAAAAAGCGCCGGAATTCCTTTCATTGCTTCGGTATCTGGTTGATTCTCCTGCCCCTGATATGTTGCTCACTGCAGGGGTATCACCTTCCATAAAAATCAGTAATGATCTGAAAAGGGCAAACATGGCTTCACTTATCCCTGCTGATTGTGAGAGGTATGCAAGAGAATTATTATCTGAACAGAATTGGGAAAAATTTATCCAGAAAGGGGATATTGATCTTGCGAAAACATACCCTGAGATAGGACGCTTCAGAATAAATCTCTACAGGCAGCGAGGTTCTATCTCAATTACTATCCGGCGTATTAAGGAAATCCTGCCAACACTCGCAGAACTCAATCTCCCGGACTGGATAAAGGATTTCGCATTAATGCCACAGGGATTAATCATAATTTCCGGGCCAGTAGGACATGGGAAGACAACATCACTTGCTGCTATCGTGGATATTATCAACACAAACAGGAAATGCAACATAGTAACCCTTGAAGATCCGATTGAGTACCTTCATAAACACAAGAAGAGCAATGTCAATCAAAGAGAGGTTGGTCTGGATACTGAATCCTTCTATGAGGGACTCAAGCATGTCTTCAAACAGGACCCGGATGTGATAGTGGTTGGGGAGATGAGGGATTTTGAGAGTTTCGCAATTGCATTACATGCAGCAGATACAGGTCACCTTGTGATGAGCACTATTTCTGCAAGCAGTACAGCCTCAACAATAGAGAGGGTCATAAATATGTTCCCCCCTCATCAGCAGAGTCTTATCAGAACACGGGTTGCAGATAACCTCCTTTTTGTTCTTGGACAGAGACTGATCCCTCTGAAAAGTGGGGAAGGCAGAGTGCTTGCCTATGAAAAAATGATAAATAGTTATGGCATAAAGAATCTTATCAGAGAGGGGAAAACGCATCAGATAAAAGCCCAGATGCTGAGTGGTTCAGAGGAATTCAGTTCCTTAGAGTCCTCCCTTGCAAAACTCTATCTATCAGGATTGATTAAATTCGAAGACGGCCTTCTCTATTCTGAAAACAAACAGTTTTACACAAGCCTTACAAAGACCGTGTAATATTCTTTTGTTCTATCCTTGGGAAGAGGTGTGAACCTTTCCTGATCTTCTGGCCTGATTTCAATTCCCCCCAGACAATATATATTGCACTGCCGATTTTTTCATCTATCCCGAGCTGATGCCAGATCTTTTGTGCTGTATCAGGCATAAAAGGATAAAGATAAATTGCAATAATCCTTAGTGACTCAGCGAGGGTATAGAGCACTGCAGAGAGTTTATCAATATTCTTTGCCTTCCAGAGGTTCCACGGAGCTTCATCCTCGATTAATTTGTTTGCATCATTAATTACGAACCAGATTTTATCAAGGGCATGATTAAATGATAATCTTCCCATGGAAAAATCAAAATCTGGGTTGATAGATTCTACAAAATTTTTAAGTTGAATTACTCTGTGAAGATCAATTGAACTGCTAATATCATTCAATCCCCCCCTGCCCCCTGATAATCCCCCCAGCCCCCCTTTAGAAAAGGGGGGTACGGGGGGATTTAAAAGCAGGGGGCAGGGGGGGATTTCCCCCTTTAAATACTTTTCAATCATTGTCAATGTTCTGCTGAGAAGATTTCCGAAATCATTTGCAAGATCTGTGTTGATGCGTTTTATCAATGCTTGTTCAGAGAAATCTCCATCAAGGCCAAAGGGCACTTCCCTGAAGAGAAAATACCTGAAAGCATCTATTCCATAGGTATTGACCATCTCGTTCGGGTCAACGACATTGCCAAGAGACTTGGACATCTTCCGTCCTTCAACTGTCCACCACCCATGCGCAAAGATATTCTCAGGTAATGGTAAATCAAGTGCCATTAACATCGTTGACCAGTAAACAGCATGTGTTGTGAGGATGTCTTTTCCGATAATATGATGGGTTGCAGGCCACCAGTCTACGGCGTGAGGCGTGAGGCGTGAGGCGTGAGGCGATAGATACTTTGTTGCTGAATAATAATTAACGAGTGCATCGAACCATACATAGGTTATGAATTCTTCATCAAATGGTAAAGGGATGCCCCATGGCAGTCTCTTTTTAGGCCTCGATATACAGAGGTCCCCCAGTGGCTGACTTTTTAAGAACCCTAAAACCTCATTTCTCCTCGTTTCAGGTAAGATATAATGCGGGGTTTGCTCTATATGACGTATCAGTCTTACCTGATATGTTGACATCAGAAAGAAATAATTCTCTTCCTCGATATCCTCTACCTCTCTTCCACAATCAGGGCATTTTCCGTTGACAAGGTCTTTCTGCATCCAGAATCTTTCATCAGGTGTGCAGTACCATCCTGAATATATCCTCTTTTCAATCTCTCCCTTGTCCAAAAGTCTCTGAAGGACTTCCTGCACGACCTCCTTATGCTGTTCATCAGTAGTCCGTATGAATGCACTGTACGATATGTTGAGTTTAGTCCAGAGGTCTTTGAAATTCATTACCATAGAATCAGCATGTTCCTTTGGTGCCCGTCCCTTTTCTTCTGCAGCCTTCTGAACCTTCTGGCCATGCTCATCTGTGCCTGTTAAAAAAAATACCTGATTCCCTCTCAAGCGGTTATATCTTGCAAGGATATCTGCTGCTATGGTTGTATATGCATGGCCGATATGGGGGATATCGTTTACATAATATATCGGCGTGGTAACATAAAACTTATCCTTCACTTTTTAGGAGACCTTCTCCTGCGTTTTTTCCCATACTTTATAAACTTTTTGCTGTATTCCTCCTTCTGTTCTTTTCGTTCTTGTCCTTCTCCCTCTCCTGCCCCATGTGTATCCACAGAAGCAACAACTGGTTCAAACGCCTCAACCTCTTCAGAAATGGAAATAGTCTCTTCCTCTTGTATGGTTACTTCCTCCCGGGTTATTTTGTCATACTCGTATCCTAAGCAGCACATGAGTCTTCCGCAGACCCCTGATAGTTTGTCGGTATTCAGGACAAGTTCCTGCCGCTTTGCCATTTTAATAGAGACAGGCTCGAATGATGTGAGGAATCTTGAACAGCAGAGTTCCCTTCCGCATAGCCCCAATCCACCTATTAGCTTTGCTTCATCCCGTACGCCGATCTGCCTCATCTCTATCCGTGTCTTAAATTTTGCAGCAAGGTCTTTCACGAGTTCTCTGAAATCAATTCTTCTTTCTGCTGTGAAGTAGAAGATAAAACGTTTTCTGTCAAGCGTCACCTCTGTCGAGACAAGTTTCATGGGCAGACCCCTTGCCATCACCCTCTCAAGGCAGTAATCTCTTGCCTCTATTTCAAGTTTCCTGTTTTCCTGTTTCTGTTGGATATCTTCTTCTGTTACTTTGCGTATGATTTTTTTCAGTTCCCTTTTGTAGTCTTCTACAGTATAGCGCCCTATGATGACACTGCCAATATTGAGGCCAAGTTCAGAATCAACAACTACAAGGTCACCTTCGTTCACATCTACACCATCTGCCTCGAAGTCATATATCTTTCCACATGGTTTAAAACGAACTCCTATTACCTCTGGCATAGTATTCTCCAATTTTTAATCGCAGGCTAAAGCCTGCGGCTACAATTAAATCATAGGGTAGCCGCAACCTTCAGGTTGCGTTTATTCAAAAGACCATGAATTCATTTCCCTCAAAAGAGCCCCTGTATAGTTCCATATGAGGGATTTGTTCAGGTTAAAAATGAAATAGCCTCTTAATGTATTCAGTTTTTGGTAATTTTCTATTATAACCTTTAAGTCCATCACATTGCTTAATCTCTTTACATAATCCTGAAGATCGCTATGAATCAGATTTTTTCCGTCTTGCGTTACCTTTATTATAACGATATCCCGAAGAAGGATGAAGAGGAGGTCAAACCACCTTTCCATTTCCTCCCGGGATGACCAGCCATCCTTTTCTGTATTGTTCATTCCTTGAAGAAGTTTCATAAACCATTTGCGTTCGTCAATAAGGTCTTCTGATATCGCAAGCCCTGGCCGACCCATTGAAAGACGAACTAAAGTTGTGATCTGAGAGTCAAATCCCCCCTTACCCCCCTTTTCTGAAGGGGGGCAAGGGAGATTTGACTTATGACCGCAAACTCTCTCTATAACCCTTCTACAATCTTCATTGGAAAGTGGTGTAAAGTTTATCCTTGAACATCTTGACCTGATTGTGTCTGGCAGAAGGTCAGGATGAGATGAGATAAGGATTATCAGGCTGCCTTCCGATGGTTCTTCGAGGGTCTTGAGAAAGGCATTTGCAGCATAAGGATTCATGGTATCGGCTTCATCAAGAATAACTATCTTTTTTTTGCCTTCAAATGGCTTAAAAGAAAGTATGTCATTAATTGCCCGAATCTCTTCTATCCTGATCTGCCCACCCTGGGGTGAAATAAACAAAAAGTCAGGGTGAGTTTTAGCATCAATCTTCCTGCAAGAAAAACATGTATCACAACAGTCAATCCCCCACCCATGCCCCTTATCAAATCCCCCCTCGCCCCCCTTTAGTAAAGGGGGGATGGGGGGATTTGGATTTTGACAGTTCAGTGTCTTTGCAAGATTGATAGCAGTAAATTTTTTGCCTATACCTGATTCTCCTGCAAATAGATACGACGATGGTAGCCTCCCTCTATGTATGGTTCTGAGAATTATACTTACTGCCCTGTCCTGTCCTATAATGTCCTTAAATGCCATTTCATTATCTCTTCCAAGTTTCTATCATCTTTGTAACTAAACTGATAATTTGAGAATGAATTGCCTCTATACTCTCTGAGGCACTTATTACTTTTATTCTTTCTGACTCTTTTGCTGCTATTTCAAAATACCCTTTTCTTACCTTTTTATGGAATTCTATGTCCTCAAGCTCCAATCTGTCTGTCTTTTGAATACCCCTGTTTCTTTTTAACCCAATCTCTACATCAACATCAAGGAGTATGGTTATATCAGGTCGCAGATTTTTTGTTGATATTCTATCGAGAGAATCAATCAGATTTAAATCAATCCCCCTCCCGTAACCCTGATAAGCAACTGTTGAATCACTAAATCGGTCTGTTATGACTATAGCTCCCCTTTGTATTGCAGGCAAGATGACCTCTTGTATATGTTGGAAACGCGAGGCATTGTACAGCAGCAGTTCTGTCATAGAGCTTATCTCGCGATATTCGAGAGAAAGGAGGATCTCTCTTATCTTGAGCCCAATCTGAGTTCCACCAGGCTCTTCGGTCAGTATGACTTCAAATCCTTTTCCCTCAAGGTATTCATAGAGGAGTCTTGCCTGTGTTGATTTACCTGAGCCCTCGATTCCCTCAAAGGATATGAAGGTACCTTTCTTAGAGTCCGTGAGATGTGAGACGTGAGGAGTAAGGGAATTCCCCATTATGAAACCGACTCCTTAAGACTTTTGAGCAACTTAAGTACCTTTAACGTCTCTTCTATACTCCTTGAGCCCATGCCACATGAGGGTGTCAACAAAATCCGAGTGAGCAAAAGGTCTGAAGGTATAGACTTTGATAATTTTTCCACACTAATATCAAATTTCTTTTTGATTGAGTCTGAATGTTCGTCCCTTATTGCCTCAGTTGTTGGGACGACACCCCATGCAAGGTATCCACCTTTCCTGAGAAAGTCTGTGAATTCAGAGGGATACAGTGAAATAGTCTCAATGTAATCATAGGCATCAAAACTGATAATCCTGACACCACTATTGATAACCAATAGCCAATCAGCCTTACCACAGCAGTGGATACCCGGAATGCCACCTGCATTTTTAATAGCATCGGATGTTTCCCTGAGCAGTCTCAGGGCTTCTTCAGGGGCTACTCCCATATAGCTCGTGCTACCAAGGGCAGAGAGAATGGGCTCATCTATGAATATGACTATATTCTCAGCATAGGGCTTTAATATCTCAATCTGCCATCTCATCTTCGCCTTAAGGAGCATAAGGGAGATTTCACGGAGCTCTTCATCGAAATAAACGAGCCTTCCCCCGGAATCCTTTAGCCCAAGGGTAAATGTCAGCGGGCCTGTAATCTGTCCTTTCAGGGATTTTACCTGCTTATCTTTTACCAGATGGATAAAGGTCTGGAGCCCCTTCGCATAGCCATCAGAAATCGCACTGCTGAAATCTTCAGAATAGGTTTCATAGAATTTCATAAGGTCATTACTACTGTCTCTTTCTATCCACAAGGTTTCTTTTTGCTCATCATTTTTTATAAATGGTAACCCTTCAGAGAACTGGGGTATCATTGATTCATGAAACGATAATTTCGGAAGCTGAGGCCAGAAAGGTATATCAAATTTCTCAAGCACGAGCTTACATGCCTCGTCAGGATCTGTATGAGGAAGACTTCCAATACCTGTTGTTGTAAATGGTTTAAACATTACTCTCCCAACAAATTCCTTATGAATTCCATTTTTATCCCCTTGTGTATCCTTACAGCCCCTATTCTTTCAGGCAGGATGAACTTCAGTTCTCCTGCAACTGCCTTTTTGTCAAGTTGCATAGGTGTGAGTATATTATTTATATCAATATCTGCCGGTATTTCTGAAGGCATGCCGTATGATTCAATAAGGGTCTTTATCCTGAGTACCTGATTCATGTCAATAAAATTAAGCATATTGGAGAGTCTTGCCTCAAGGCATATACCTATGGCAACCGCCTCTCCGTGAAGGTATCTTTTATATTCTGTAACTGTCTCTATTGCATGGCCTATGGTATGTCCATAATTTAGTATTGACCTTATTCCTGATTCTCGCTCATCCTTTGACACAACCTCAGCTTTTATCTCGCATGAACGTTTGATAATATAGGTGATTGCATCTCTGTCAAGGTTGAGGATTTTGTTCCTGTTATTTTCGAGAAAATCGAATAACTCATTGTCCCATATCACACCATATTTTATTACCTCTGCGAGACCTGCAAGCAATTCTCTCTGAGGGAGGGTCTTTAATGTCTCTGTATCAACCCAGACGAGTCTTGGCTGCCAGAAGGTACCTATCATATTTTTACCGAGCTTATGATTTACCCCTGTTTTTCCTCCAACAGAGCTGTCTACCTGAGCAAGAAGGGTTGTCGGAACCTGGATATAGGAAATCCCCCTCATGTAAGTGGAAGCTGCAAATCCTGTTATGTCGCCTATCACACCGCCTCCGAGTGCGATAAGCGCAGATGACCTGTCGAGCTTATGCTTGAGGAGCTCGTCATAAATATGCTGTAACCATTGAATATCCTTGTATCCCTCACCATCGGGGATTGTTATGGTAATTGCATTAAACCCAGCCTTTCTTACAGAGTCCAATACACGCTCACCATATAGTGAAAAAACAGTTGGATTACTCACGATAGCAATCCTGGGACTCAGACCAAATGATTTGATGGTCTCTCCGATGCTATCAAGAATATGGAACCCTATAGCTATATCATAGCTTCTCTCTCCGAGCTCAACCCTTACTTTTTCCATTGTCCTGTGATTAATTTTAGCGACAGGGGATAACCTCTGTCGCTATCATCTTTTCATCCTTTCTATTATCTCTTCTGCAATCTGCAGGGGTGTTTTGTCTTCTGTATCTATCATGATATCTGCTTTTTTATAAAATGGCATCCGATAATGTAAAAGCTCCTTTATTTTTTTTAAAGGGTCATCAACTTGAAGGAGTGGTCTGTCACTATTCATGCTCGTCCTTTTAAGGATTGTCTCAGGTGTTGCGGTAAGACAGACAATTACTCCATTTTCCCTCAGGGCGTTTGTATTTTCCTGCCTCAATACAGCACCACCGCCTGTTGAAATAACAATGTTCTTATTTTTAGAAATCTTTTTGATCATCTCTGTCTCAATCTCTCTGAATCTTTGCTCGCCAAACTGTTTGAATATCTCATGAATGGTCATCTTTTCAGATTTCTCTATCTCTGTATCCACATCAATCAACTTCATATCAAGAAGTCTTGAAAGCTCTTTTCCTACCGCAGTCTTCCCTGCTCCCATAAAGCCAGTGAGGACAATGTTTTTCATGATTGCTGATATTGTAATAGGTAGAGAGAGGTAAGGTCAATTTGAAAGGGGAAATTTTTCCTGTTATATTTAGATATGCCGAAGGTCATTGTTGGAATGAGTGGAGGGGTTGACTCTTCTGTTACCGCATATCTTTTGAAGGAAAAGGGATATGAGGTGGAGGGGGTTAGTTTTATTTTATGGGAAGCAGGAAGCAGGACTGATTTTACGACCTGTTGTTCACTTCAGGCAGTTCATGAGGCATCGAGAACTGCACGTCATATCGGAATACCTCACAGCATAATTGATGCGCGGGACTTTTTTATGGAGAAAGTCATTGAACCATTTGTAGATGCATATATGAAAGGCTCGACTCCAAATCCATGTATATTATGTAACAAATTTATCAAATTCCCCCTCCTCCTGAAAGAGGCAGAAAAAAGAGGAGCTGAATATATTGCAACTGGACACTATGCGAGAGTCGAACGAAGTCAGAAGTCAGAAGTCAGAAGTCAGAAATCAGACCAAGACGTAGCTTTTCTTAAAAAAGGGATTGATCCGAAGAAAGACCAGTCATATGTTCTTTATATCCTGAGGCAGGAGGAACTGAAAAGGCTCATTCTTCCGCTCGGCTATTACAGGAAAGAAGAGGTCAGAAAAATCGCACAGGGTCTTAACCTTCCATCTGCACAGAGATCAGAAAGCCAGGAGATATGCTTTATTGAAAACAAGAATTATTTTAAATTCATTGAAAAGCTTTCTCCTGTTGCAGGGAAACCAGGGTCTATTGTTGATCTAAATGGAAAAGTAAGAGGAACTCACAAAGGAGTCTATGGATATACAATTGGCCAGAGAAAGGGACTGGGTATATCTTCGCCAGAGCCTCTTTATGTTGTAAAGATAGATGCTGTGAGAAATACGATATATGTAGGTTCGCAGGAGGATGCAAAGAAAAAGGAATTCTTTGTCAAAGACCTGAACTGGATTAATCCCCCCGAATCCCCCCACAACCCCCCTTGGGAAAGGGGGGCCGAGGGAGGATTTTTCAGGGCATCGGTAAGGGTACGCTCAATGATGAAAGACGAGTCAGCAACTATATCTTTAGTCAACAGTCAACAGTCAACAGTCAACAGTGAAGAGCATGATATATACGCCTCACGCCTCACGCCTCACGCCTTACGCCAGATTGTTCGCGTTGTCTTTGATGAGCCGCAGTGGGCACCTGCCCCCGGACAATCTGCAGTTTTTTATGATGACGATAGAGTAATAGGAGGGGGTGTAATAATAGAACTTGACAAAAATTAGTTATAAGGCATAATTAATACAACCATACTCAAAGGAGGAATGACAAGATGTTACACGGGGTGAATTTAACCCCTAAAAATATTCTCAATGAGATCCGGGTAATCTATAAGGAAAACTATCAGCAAGAGAATATAGAGATCATTGAAGGGGTGCTGAATGATGTTATAGACCTCTTTTCTGGTAAAAGAAAAGGGTTTTTAAAATGCGATACAGATTACCATGATCTTTTGCATACCTTACAGGTTATCCCTCCTTTTGTAGGAATTGTAGACGGATGGAATAAGAGTGAGAATTCCACAAAAATTTCAAAAGAACTTTTCGACATAGGGATTATTGCTGTCTTATTACACGATACAGGTTATATCAAAACTGAGGATGATATGAATGGCACAGGGGCAAAATATACCTTTATTCATACACACAGAAGCGCTGACTTTGCTGGCCACTATCTCTCCCAAGCAGGTTTTGAGAAGCTTACAATATCCGCTGTCCAGAATATTATCATGTGTACCGGCGTGAGGGTTGACATCGAAAATATTCCTTTCCGTACAGATGAGGAAAGGATTGTCGGATACACACTGGGAACTGCAGACCTTTTAGGACAGATGTCTGCTCTTGATTATCCTGAAAGACTCCCTGAACTATATCGCGAATTTGAAGAGGCGTATCGTTACGAGGGACTAAAAAGGCTGCAAGAAATGGGTATCGCTGTATTTAAGAGTGCAGACGATTTGATCAGTAAAACGCCATTTTTTTATGAGGTTATTGTAAAAGGCCATTTTAAAAAAATGGGTTCGATGTATCAATATTTGACATATCATTTTAATGATTCAAAAAACTATTACGTTGAAGCTATTGAAGAGAATATAAAAAAGATAAAGCTTGCCACTGTGTCTCAGTAAACCCCGCACCTTACAAAGGTGCGGGATAAACCAGCCTTAGTATATGAGGCACAACCTCAACCTTTGCTGGTGTCATACAACAATAATCTCCATCTATCTGAATATGGGCATTCCCCTTGATTTCAATATTCGTTGCCCTTAGATATTCTATGTCCTTAAAATTCAGATGTGTTCTTGATGCAATGCCAAAGACATACCTGAGTATATCGAAACGTTTTTTACCCTTAAAGATACAGACATAAAAAGACGGGGCAGCAAGGCTTGCATCTGGAGTGATTTTAAAATTACCCCCATATTTAGCTGCCTTACCGATGATCGCTGAATAGCCATAATACGTTATCCCATCAATATCAAAGATTAATTCGTTGGGATGGAAATGAAAAAGGGTTTTTATTCCACTATAAATATAGGCACCTTTCCCGGAAATTTTTTTGATATTCTCGTCTATTCCAAAGACTGTCTCGCCATCAAAGCCAATGCCTGCCATCAGGACGAAGAGCCGAGAGAAGAAAGACGAGTGATGGGTAGACTGAATATTTTCTCCATAAAATCCCCCCATCCCCCCTTTGATAAAGGGGGGTGTGGGGGGATTTCTGGTATCCTCAGGGGAACAAACTATTCTACCGAGTGAGACGGTTTTGGGAGTATTATTCACAGCAACTTCCATTGCACCTTTAACATGCTCCGGGATATTCAGTTCCTTCGCAAGGACATTAGTCGTTCCGAGTGGAAGGATTGCTAATGGAATTGCTTCTCCAGCAATACCATTTATTACTTCATTGATTGTGCCGTCACCCCCGGCTGCAATGACGAGATAGGGTGATTTTTTCAGAGCCTCTCTTGCGAGACGTTCTGCATCACCTCTTTGCGTAGTGGGAAATACCTTTACCTCATAACCCCTTGCCCTTAAGAAATGAGATGCCTTTTCTATTTTCTTCTCAGAAAAGAGTTTTGCAGCAGGATTACTGATGAGAACGATTGAGGATTTCATCGATTGATATTATGCCCCTGCATGAAGTTACTTAATAAGACCACAAGTAATACCGCATCCTTTCGATGATTTTTGTCATTGCGGCTTGTCCGCAATCCTTCTGGCTTGTCCAGAATCGTTCAGAAAGATTCCCGACAAGCTGGAATGACATATACGTGATCTTACTTATGAACTTCTTAGTATGTTCCCAATGATTACAGGCATTTTCTCAAGGTAATGTATAATTTCTTCAACACTTACCCCTTCTTTTACGAAGAATGCCCTTCCTCCACTTTTGCTTCCCTTTTCCTTGATATTCGGAATCCTTGTATAGCCGAATTTTTTTGATGCAATATAACCAGTCGTATAAAAGGGATCATCAGATACACATAATTCAGCAACCACATTTTTACAGGATGCAACCTTTGATGCAAGGATGAGAGCCTCTTTCACTGTCTCGGTATTAATCCCATGTCGTGAAAGTCTCGCAGAAAGTAACTTGAATGCGTGCTTGGTGATTCCAAGTCGTGATGCCCTGACTCCCCTTTCCCTGCCAGGATCAAGGCGCTCTCCTTTTTCAACTGACAAAAGAGCAGCACCTCTCATCTTGTCCTTTTGGATCAATTCAAAAGCCCTATCAATAGATGTTTTTGATACTCCTAATGACTGGAGAAGCTCGATTGCTATTTTCTTGCTTTCAGCAGGTCTCTTACCATGAACTGTGGCTAAAGGCAATGATGAGATTACCCTTGGCCTTTGTTTTATCTCTTCGATTGTAACCGTAATCTTATCAGGCTTGCCTTTTGAATGGTTTAGTGCTCTCTCTATATATTTTTTAACAACCTTTTGAATCTCTGATATCTCATACAACCCCTCAGCCCCAGAAATATGTATCTCAGCGATTTTCGAGTTCAGAGTTTCGAGTTTTGACTTTTGACTTTTGACTTCTTGGGATGCCCTCATCCTTATGCTCCAGAGTTTTTTCATGGCAAAAGTGATTATATCCCATGTCTGATAAGAATTGACAGCCTGTTGAAAATCCCGAAGATTTATAAAACGTCACACGCAAAGTGTGTTAAGATGTGATAGCTTTATGGTAATGTAGTCAAAACATAGATGTCTGATACCAATTTATTCAGAGAAAAGCTACAAACCTTAGTCACAAAGTTTGAAAAGGACAGGACCCACTATCTTTCAAAAGGTTATCTTGAGGCACAGGTAAGAATTGACTTTATCAATCCTTTCTTTAAGGCACTCGGCTGGGACATAGAAAATAAGGCACAGAAGCCTCCGCATGAAAGGGACGTCATCGTAGAGCTTTCACCTGAGACAACAGGAAGACCTGATTACAATTTCAGGATAAATGGTGTAACTAAGTTTTTTATTGAGGCAAAGGCCCCCTCTGTTGCCCTCGATGATGTGAACCATATCCTTCAGGCTAAAAGCTATGCCTGGTCTACAAAAGAGGTCTATTTTGTTGTGCTTACGGATTTTGAAGAGTTCAGGCTTTATGACGCATCCTTAAAGCCAAATCCAAAATTCCCGAGTGAAGGCTTAATATTTGACTTTAAATATATAGATTATCTCGATAATATCGAAAAGCTCTGGGAGCTATCCATAGAAAGAGTCTTGCAAGGTTCTTTAGAATCTCTTCTGCCCAGAGATACAAAAAGCAAGAGATTACGCATACCACCTGATAAGTCTTTTCTTGAAGATTTGACTGTATGGCGAACAGAACTCGCAAAGGATATTCATAAAAGAAATCCCCCCATCCCCCCTTTAGCAAAGGGGGGTGAGGGGGGATTTGATGTAAAGCTTTTGAATGATGTAGTTCAGAAACTCCTTGACCGAATTATCTTCATCCGTATTGCTGAGGACAGGAAAATTAGACCTGAGAGGGAGCTATGGGAGATTGTTGCTCAATGGAAGGAAGAAGGTAAACGAAAACCCATAATGATGCATTTGGTAGACCTTTTCCATGGGGTGAATGATGACCTGAACGGAGATATATTCAAACGACATGCCTGCGAAACAGCAGATGTGGATTCCAATCTTTTAGCAGAGATAATAGAAAGTTTTTATTTCCCAAAAAGCCGTTATCGCTTTGACGCAATCGGTGTTGAACTCCTTGGAAGCATCTATGAACGCTATCTTGGTAGCACAATAAGAGTGACTCCTCAGAGAATTAAGGTTGAGGAAAAACCTGAAGTAAGAAAAGCAGGAGGCGTTTATTACACACCCAAGTATATCGTTGATTATATCGTTAAAAATACAGTTGGTAAAGTAATTGATGGAAAGACACCAAGACAAATCGAAAAGATAAAAATACTTGATCCTGCCTGCGGAAGTGGTTCATTCCTGCTTGGGGCTTATCAATTTTTGATTGATTATCATCTTAAATACTACCGTGAACACCCTAAAGAGGCACAGACCCTAAGTCTTTTCCCATACTGGAAAATGAGTCCCGAAGATTTTTCCCTACCGATTCATGAAAAAGCAAAGATTTTAAGAAATAATATTTTCGGAGTTGACATAGACCCTCAGGCTGTAGAGATAACAATGATGAGCCTTTATCTAAAGGCATTGGAAGGTGAAAGAGGTTTATTACCGAAGAAACAACAACTGCTACCACCTCTATCCAATAACATCAAATGCGGTAACAGCCTTATCGGTTATGACATATTCGATGCTTTTTCGACTGTCATTCCCGCAAGCCCCGAATGCTTTCGGGATCGGGAATCCAGTCCCCTCTTGAGAGGGGTGCAGGGGTGTGTCAAGAAAGATTCTCGCCTCAGGCGAGTCGCCAAGGAGACCGGACAAGCCGGAATGACAAGTAAAACAGGGTGGGACGACGAAACAGAATCCCGCATCAACCCCTTCGACTGGAATTCAAAGTCAACGGGATTCGGGGAGATAATGAACCCCTCTCAGTCCCCTCTTGCTAAGGGGGGAAGTAAAGGGGGATTCGATGTCGTCATCGGCAACCCGCCATGGGGAGTAGATTTCTCAGAAATTGAGCTTGCATATTTAAGAGATAAAAATAGCAGCATAATTGTGAGAATGATAGATTCTTTCATGTATTTTGTTTATCAAACTTCTCAAAAATTATCGAGTAAAGGTTCTTTTGGCATGATCTTGCCAGATGTGCTTTTATACCAAAAGGATAATTACAGACTTAGTAGACTCTTGCAAAAGTTTTTGAAAAATACTTTCTAACCATCCCTTCAAATCCATTTTACAGATATTTTACATCTTAAAAATTCAATTTTTATAAATTACGCTCTCAAAGCATGTTTTTTGCTACGA
>VGWY01000043.1 GCA_016873575.1 Nitrospira sp.
CTCTCCTGCGTCTTCAGCAGATTTGAAATGCTGTGGTATGGATTCCTTTTTATTTTTTTTCATAGAGTTTTTTCTCCTTTTTGGTCATATCCCTTGCGCTTACTATTAGTATACTCCCATTTTGTTTTAATATAAAAAACACTATCAAATATCTACCATCTCTTGTCTGTCCCATAGCAGCATACATGTCTTCCCTTTTTACATCTCCTTCCTCAATAAACCTGACCTTTGGAGAAGAATTGAGCACGTCTTCTACCTCTTCAGTTTTTACGTGATGCTTCCTCCATATTTTATCTACAAAGACATCTATCCAGATTATATCCCTTATTTCCATCCATCATCCTGAATATTACAAATGCTACGATACATCTTTCAAATTGAAAACTTGAAACCGTTTTTACGGATTTAACTGATTTTTATCCCTTCTTTTAATATACCAACCAGACCCAACAACTGCAAGCAGGCTTATTGGAAGATATGGATATTTTATGCCATACACTATAGGTGCGAGGGCAAAGCGTGTAACAATTCTCAATGCTGTTGCTTTATAAAATCAGCAATTGGCGGAGAGACTTTATAGTAGAATGCTACAAATGCTTTTCCGGGAATGTTTGGTATCTCAATTTTGAATTTTGCAATTTGCAATTTAAAATTTACAATGAGTACTCTGTCACGAAACTCCCTTAATACCTGCACATGCGGATCAAGGTATGAGCCATATGCAGCAGTGGCATTTATTCAATAATTAAATCTTCGGACTTCAGGTATTTAAGTATATCTCTGCTTCCATGTATGACAGCTACAATATAACAATCTGATTCATGAATTTTATAGATAATACGATATGACCCATATATCAATTCGCGGATTGTGTTGTCATTGAATTCTGGAACTACTCGACCACTATAAGGAAATTCTCTTAACCTCCTTGGAGCTTGAACGACTTTAAGTCCAAATCGTTCTGCGTAAAATTGGGAATCTCTTGCTATATACTCAATAATTTTAAGGAGGTCAGTTAAGGCTGGCTCTGTCCAGATGACTTTAGCCATTCCTGAACCTTTTTTTCTGCTTCTTCTTGTGAAACTACACGCCCTTCGTGAATAGCCTGTATGCCACGTTCAATTTTCTCACGAACATACAGGTGATAATGAATATCCTCCAAAGTTGAATCATCAGGAAGAGCCTTAATTAATTCGATAATTTGTTCTTTAACAAAACCCATACCTGTTCTCCTCTCATAAAGTTTGCTTTATTTTAGCACATTTCTTGTTTATTCAATTTCCATTCTGAACAGCTTATGGTTTCTTTCTCCTGAGCGATATGAAGATACCTATCAATAAAATAAGTCCTAAGCTCAATGGATACTTTATTCCATAAACCACCGGCGTCAATGCCCATCTTGTAACAGTCCTCAATGTCTCATGCTCCCTTATATAATCCGCTATTGGTGGAGAGACTTTATAGTAAATTGCTACAAAAGATTTTCCTAAATAATTCGGGATTTCTAACTTGAAACTATTAATGAGCCATTTGTCCCTGAACTCCCTCAGAACCTGCACATGCGGATCAAGATATGAGCCATAGGCAGCAGTGGCAATAAAACAAAAATTGCGAGGATTTCATTCTTTTCCCCCAAACACTTTAAGACTATAGAAACAGAGATGCTTTAAACCCTTTTTTAGCATTTTCACTTTATATAAATGTCAGGGGTTTGTCAAGGTACTTTTCACCATATGCCACCGTAACATAACCCTTCAGTGGTAGCCGCAACCTTCAGGTTGCGACATTAACGCAGGCTAAAGCCTGCGGCTACAAATTTCCATCCGACACTGAATGGTTAATTCGTTTTAGCCTCATAGGCTCTGTCACAACGCGAATCCTATTATTCTTGACATATATATCGTCATTTGTCATTCTATATGACGATATATATGTCATATAGAACAGATACAGAATCTAAACCTTATATTGAGAGAACCCTGGATATTTCTGCACTTCTCAGGAAAAAATCGTATTTTCTTTTTGGTCCCCGCCAGACAGGTAAAACCTTTCTCATAAGGCACACGATGAAGAATGTAAGAATCTATGATTTACTCGATACATCAATCTATCTGGCACTTAGTCAAAACCCGGGCCGAATTGCACAGGAATTGACATCCCGGGATCGCATTGTCGTGATAGATGAAATTCAGCGTCTCCCTGTTTTGTTGAATGAGGTGCACCGTCTTATTGAAGAACTCAATATCCGTTTCCTGCTCACAGGATCGAGTGCGCGTAAGCTCCGCAGAGGGGGTGTTAATCTTCTGGGAGGACGTGCACGAACAAAATACCTGCATCCGCTCACTTACAAGGAATTGAAAGGTCATTTTGACCTTAACAGGGTAATGAAGCGAGGCCTGTTGCCATCGATCTATTTTTCAGATGATCCCCGTGCTGACCTTCATGCTTACACCGGGTCATATTTTCAGCAGGAGATTGTTGCTGAGGGGGTGATTAGAAATATTCCGGCCTTCAGCCGCTTTCTCAGGGTAGCAGCCCTATGTAACAGCACGATTGTAAATTTTACCAGCATTTCCAATGATGCACAGGTTGCACGTACTACTGTTTATGAATATTTCGAGATTCTCAAGGACACATTGGTTCTCCATGAGCTTTCATCATGGCGCAAGACAAGCAAAAGGAAGCCCATTGCCTCTTCCAAGTTTTATTTTTTTGACATTGGGGTTGTTTCGATACTTCAGGGCAGGGAGTTCAGGCAGGGCACACCGGAGTCTGGTGAGGCATTCGAGACATATCTCATGCATGAACTCGTCAGTTACTGTGACTACCTTTCTGGCGAACCTTTGAGTTACTGGCGTTCAACATCTGGTTACGAGGTGGACTTTATCCTCGGTGATCACACAGCGATAGAAGCTAAAGCCAAAGAAAATATATCTATACAAGATATCAAATCACTTAAGGCTCTTGCCGAGGAAAAGTCACTGAAGCGGTTTCTCTGCGTAAGCCTTGAGCCGAGGATGAGGAAGATAGATGGAATTGTTGTTCTGCCATACAGAGAATTCCTTGAAGCGCTCTGGACAGGAGAGTATTCATAATCTGCAAAATTTACTCTCATCCCTCATTAATATATTAGGCAATTCACTTCGTTTTTGCTATATAAACCCCGTCCCATTGAGGGTCTGGAGGGTTATCTATATATTCAGTGCACCGGTCAGCAAAGACACTTGAAGGCTCATCACTGTAATCCTTAATAAGGCTTTGGAATATTTCCTTTGCATCCTTAAACTGCTGTTTCCTGTAAAGACTTAATGCCTCTTCAAACTTTTTTATTATTTCCACATCGATACCCTGTGATAATTCATATATAATTAACGGCTTATCCTTGCCTTTCACCTTTATCAGATCAAGTTTTCTGAATTGTAATAAGCCGGGCGCTGAATGCTGAACGCTGAATGCATTGAGATGTTTGACTGTAAATTCGCTGATTATGATGTTTGTTTTATAAATCTTGTTTAATCCTTCAATCCTTGATGCAAGGTTGACGGTATCGCCAATTGCTGTGTAATCAAACCTCACATCTGTCCCCATGTTCCCAACAATTACGTCTCCTGTGTTTATGCCAATTCCAATATCAATTTCTATAAGGCCCTTTTGTTTGAAATTCGTATTTAACTCTTTCAATTTTTCTACCATCTCAAGAGCAGTTTTACATGCCAGGACAGAATGATTCGCAATCTTTAGCGGTGCATTATAGAGTGCCATTATTGCATCGCCTATGTATTTATCGAGAGTACCCCGGTGTTTGAGGACTATCTGAGTCATGGGGCTTAGATATTGATTGAGCAACAACACGAGGTTTTCTGGAGAAAGCCTTTCAGAAATAGATGTAAAGTCCCTTACATCAGAAAACAGGATAGTTATTTCTCTTCGTTCCCCACCGAGTTTAAGTGCATCGGGATTCTTCATAATCTCGCTAACGAGGTCATGCGAGACATAGCTGGTGAAAGCCTTTTTAAGAAATCTACTCTGTTTTTCCTCTATCAGGTTCCTGTATGCCTCTGAGACGAGATATGTCATGCCTATAGAGATAACGGGAAAGATAATCCCTGTATTCAAAAAATAATGGGCGAACTGGAAATAATTGATTGAAAAATATATAACCAAAACCCCTACATAGGATATGAGGGCAACGAATGTCCTGTGGATTAAACTTAAAATGATGGATAGCAGAATGGGAAAGAGTATAACAAAGGCTATCTCTAATGATATGACCCATCCATTCCTGATTATGAATCTGTTCTGGAGCACATTTGACGCCACTGTGGCGTGAATCTCAACTCCAGGCAGAACAGGGTCTACAGGAGTTGCCCTCACATCAGAGATGCCTATCTCCGTAGCACCTATAAAGGCAAGGGTATCTTTCAGTGCATCATGATGAAGGCGATTATTTATTACATCTGTAGCGGAGATTGTTTGAAAAGTTCCCTGCTTGCCATAATAATTGAGTGTGAGCCTGCCTGATTCATCAACAGGGATTCGTCTATCTCTCAACAAAAGACCATCTACTCCATACGAAGCAACGTCGAGGATAATCTCATTCCCAAGGTAATGACGGAGTGCTGAGAGAGGTAGTGAAGGATACATTTCTCCCCCATAGAGCATCGCGAGGTTTGATGTCCTCATTATTCCATCCTTATCAGGTATAATATTAAAGAAACCTGAATTTATAGATGCCTTTGAGATAGGGGGTATATTTGTTTCAACATAAGGATATGTTACAACAGGCACCTGAGTAACATTTCCACGCATCCTTATAATCTTTATTCTTGATGGTTCAAGCAGTTCTAAAGATGCAGATTGTTGACTCTCCTCTTCAGATCTAAAAAAGTAACCGGCAATCACATTGCCGCTTTTTTGTATAGCATCTGAAAGTGCAGTATCAGAATCAGGATTTGATGGCTCTGAAAAGACAATATCAAGTGCAACGGTTTTCGCACCGTATGATTTCAGATTTTCTATGAGCCTGGCAATAACCTTTCTATCCCATGGCCACCTGCCAAGTTCATTAATGCTTTTTGCATCTATGGCAACAATAACTATTCTACTGTCTGGTTTTACCTCTCCCCTTGTCCTGAATCCCGCATCTTTAAGCTTGAGGTCAAGGGAAGTGAAAAAATCTATCTTCTGCAAGTAGAAAAGGATCGTGAGGACAGATGCTGCGATGGCTATAATGAGAAATATCGTGAGTCTGTGAAATTTCATTTCTCCAATATGTTCAATATTGTCTCTACGTTGCCGTTATATCTTCCTGATGGGTATTCCTTTTTATACTGGAGCATTCTTTCCTTTGCCTGATTATTGAATCTTAGCTCATAAAGAGTCATCCCTGTTAGGTAAAGGGCGTTTTCTCTCTGAGGTGCCTTGGGATATTCTTCGAGGATGAGGAGATATTCAGCAAGTGCTGCCTCCGGGTTCCTAAGAAATCTTGAATATACTGCCCCTCTTTCGAGTCTTGCGTCGCTCCTTATCTCCTGCATTGTTGTAAGGTCAAGGGCTATCTGGAATACATACATTGCCTCGTCATATTTTCCTGAATCCGCTAAATAGTGGCCATAGTTTATATTCCATCTAGCGATTATGTGGGGGAGATTATTTGATAGCTCCCAATCCTTTGGAGGTTCTGCCGCAGTTATCTTCTCAAAGTCCTTTTTTGCAGTATGAAGTGGGGTATCGGGCATAACCTCCACAGGGTCTATTGGAGTATATCCCCTCGTATTCTGAACCATGGTGTCAACACTTAATGGTTTTGTCGTGATTGTATCTCCAGATATCTCAGCTACCCCTTCATTGCCAAAAAAGACATTGGCTTGTCCCTGGCTCATCATCAAGAACTCAGTCCCCTTTATGCCTGCAACAGCCGTTGGACTCTTCACCCTGTAATCTACCAGTTCGCCGGCAAGTCGGGTAACTGAGGCCCTGAGTTTTCCCTGTGTAACGCTGAATATACCATCTTTTTTGTTTTTGCCAATAACAAATTCTGTTATCTCAAGCTCTGTATTATTTGACAGGGTTAGTTTGCTTCCGTCAGACAGTGACAATACTGCCCACCCATCAGTACCTGTCTTTATCCAGTAGCCTTTTTCAACTGCGGTTCCCTTTTTAGCAGTCTGGTAGGGAATATTATTTTTCTCCCTGTAAGATACATTTCCGCTCATTTCATGAATCTTGCCCACGGCACCCGCACTGTATGAGGGTATGGCGTAAATCAATAGAAGTATGAAAATGAAAAGAAATACCATTCCGTTTATGTTTTTATCTCGCATAGACATCTTTGTGCCCTCCTTTGAAAAAAATTAAACTCCTGTGTCCAAGTGCTATTTTACCATTCCCTTCAGTTTTTATTGGTATTGTGCTTCTCATCCCTGTATTTCCTGTAGAGGATATCCCAGAAAGCCCCTCTGTATCTTTCAGAGGATATTGCATGTGATAAAACATCATTTGCATTATAGTTGTAATTTTTTTCAGGATGTTCTCTGGAATTAAAGAAAAAGATTTCATCTCCCTCTACCATCTCGCAGATAAATCCATCGATATCTTTTGATAGCTCAGGATTGATATAGAAGAAAGGCATAATGAGATTCAGAGGTATTTGATATCCTGACCTGTTCAGAAAATAATAAAATTCTGTTTCAGGGTATACCCTGATGCCATATGAAACTCCTACCCGCGTAGGATTAAGTGATTTCATGTCCTCAAATACTCCCTGCAGGGTTTCCATGTTTTCCTGAGGAGAACCTAAAAGGAGGTCAAGCATTACCCTTATGCCAGCCTTTCTGCAGGCATTCACTGCCTCTCTTATATCTTGAAGCCTATGTCTTCTTCTGTAAAATCTTAGGATTTCATCGGCTGTATGGTCAATACCGAAATTGATTCCCTCACACCCGGCCTTTTTCATGAGTTCTGCGAGGGGTTCGTCAAAGCCGTCGACAACACCGTAAGCATACCAATGGACCCTCTTGCCGATGCCCTGTTCAATTATTTTTCTGCATATAGCAACCACATGCTCTCTGATAAGGTTGAATTCACAATCACAGGTGTGAAAATGGTCTATCCCCATATCGAGGAGCTGTTCTAATTCGTGTACCACAGATTCAGGGTTTCTCAACCTGATCTTTTTCCCCTTTGCGATCGGGTCTGCACAATAGATGCACTCCCTGTTGCATCCCCTTGATGTCTCAATCCCTGCCATCCCACCGTTGTTGAAGTAAAACCTGTTATCAATAGAACCCCTGTGAGGAAAGAAATCTTCAAGAGAAAGGTAACCCGGTTTGCCTGTCTTATTACCGGTGATAATATTAGGCACATTATCAAGTGTGCATCTTCCTTCGGTATAGAGGGCAAGGTTGAGCATCCCTTCTTCACCATCACCATAAATTCCTATTTCTGCCCTGGTATATGCGAGGATATCAGACGGCATGAGAGAGAATCCTACACCTCCGAGCACAACCATTGTTTTCGGAGATGCACGTTTTATCCGGGAAACCAGTTCTCTTATCCTTTCCAAAAATGATTCCTGTGTGACAAAACAACTATCGTCGATATTTCTCAGAGAAATGCCTGCTATGTCAGGTCTGTAGGTTTGCAAAGTTTCGGACAATGTATGTTCACTATGGATATTCATATCGAATATCTCTACTGCAATGCCTTTCTCCCGCAGGAATGAAGAGAGGTATTCTATGCCCAGTGGAGCAACAGGCGGTTGTATGGTATTGGGATTTATCAGTAAAATCTTCGGCATTCGTTTTGTTAAAGAGTAACCCTTCAGTCACAGGTGGTAGCCGCACCCTTTAGGTTGCGCCATTAACGCAGGCTAAAGCCTGCGGCTACCAAACTCCGCCCGTCATTGAAAGGTTACGTTAAAGAATTCAAATTATTTTATAAGATACTGTTTATTATTGTAAAATAAACCTTATGCCAAAACCGATTGTTGTTATAGTTGGAAGACCGAATGTGGGCAAGTCTACTCTGTTTAACAGAATGACAGGGTCTCATTTTGCAATTGTTGAGGCTATGCCTGGTGTTACGAGGGATAGAAATTATCGAGATGCAGAATGGGAAGGAAAGGCATTCATTGTGGTTGATACGGGAGGCTTTTATCCAGAACCTTCAGAAGATATATTTTTGCAGATCAAGGAACAGGCTCTCTTTGCTATTGAAGAAGCAGATATTATCATACATCTCCTCGATGGAAAGGAAGGTCTAAATCCGTCGGACATGGAACTTGCAAGACTGCTCAGGGCATCAGGGAAAAAAGTGATCTGGGTGGTAAACAAGATTGACGGACCTACGCGTGAAGAGAGAATTCATGATTTTCATCCGATAGGTACTGATGAATTGTGGCCTGTTTCTGCTGCAACCGGATATGGATATGATGATTTTATGGAGAGGTTAACCTCGCTCCTCCCTTTATATGTTGAAGAAGAGATTGACTATCCAAAGATTGCAGTAGTTGGAAGACCAAATGTCGGGAAGTCAACCTTCATAAATACCCTCCTTGGAAAGAAGCGCATGATCGTAAGCCCTGTTCCGGGTACAACAAGGGATTCCATAGACAGCGTATGCACTTATTATGGCAGGAAGTATCTCATTATTGATACAGCAGGGATGAGGAAAAAGGGGAGGGTAGGGTACTCTATTGAAAGGTTTGCGATGGTCAGGGCAATCAGGAGTATAGAAAGATGTGATATTGCCCTCATCGTGATGGATGCAGGCGAAGGCATTGTGGAACAGGATCAGAAGATAGCAGGGATTGTTGAAGAATATGGCAAAGGCGCGATTTTCCTTCTGAATAAGTGGGACATTGTTGAGAAACCTGAAGAGACATATGGAAGATTATGCAATGAACTGAACAGGAAGATGTGGTTTACGCAGTATGCACCGGTTCTGACAATATCAGCATTAGGGGGAAAGCGTATTACAAAGGTATTTCCCATAATAGACGAAGTAATACGAGAGCGGAAAAAGAGGATACCAACAGCAGAGCTCAACAGGTTTTTTCGTGAAGTGTTAACTGATATGTCTTTACCTGTGTACAGAGGAAAGGCGGTAAAATTTTACTATATAACACAGGCGAAAACAGAACCGCCTGTGTTCGTGATCTTCGCCAACTATCCTTCTGCTGTAAAGGATGCTCATGTACGGTTTATAGAAAAAAGCTTAAGGAGCAGGTTCTTATTCAAAGGGACTCCTATCAGGATTTTTGTGAGAGCCAGAGAAAAGGGATAGAAAATTGTTTGAGCGTCATTCCCGCTTGTCGGGAATCATTCTGAAAAGGGGAATTAGAAAAGAAGGATTCCGAACAAGTCGGAATGACAAACAAGGAAGGGTTTCGGATTGATTTACAATTGAGGTGGAACCAGAAACAAAATGACAAGGAAAAAGTAGAAATTTTCAGATGAAATATCTCAAAATCATCATAAAGAGTTTTGCGGATTTTTTCAAAGATGGGGGGATCATGCTTGCAGGTTCCCTCTCTTATTTTACTATGATGGCACTCGTGCCATTCTGCCTTTTCCTGATAACCATATTCGGCTATCTTCTTGGACATTATCACGTGTTTTATCAGTTTTTCCTCAATAAATTGGGAGACTTTTCCCCTGATATAACGTCAGGGATTACAAAAGAACTGGGAAAGCTTATTACATTCAAAGGCATAGGTACATTCAGCATTGTGCTCTATGGAATTTTGTCATATCAGGTCTTCGCTTCCCTTGAGAATGCTTTGCATGTGATATTCAAGGTGGGTAAGAAGAGGGCATTTTTACTGTCTCTATTTCTTTCATCCATTATTGTGACGCTTATCATTATCATGCTCCTTGTTTCTTTTCTTGCCACATCAGTAATCCCGCTTCTGAAAACATTAAAACCTGTTTTCCCTGAATTAAGAATTGGTATGATAACAGCGTTCCTCCTGAGGTATATTATTCCATTTTTTATGATATTTCTGACTGCTACCATACTTTATATCTTTCTTCCCAAGACCAAGGTCAGGTTGTCCCATGCATATGTTGGTGCATTGTTTACAACAGTCTTCCTTGAGGTGGCAAAGCATCTATTTACATGGTATGTAGGGACTATTACAAAATTCGGAACAATATACGGCTCACTTACTGCATTTGTTGTATTTTTGCTCTGGGTATTTTATTCTTCATGTATCTTCCTGATTGGAGCTGAGGTGGTGCACAATCAGGGAAGCTATAAGAATAAGAAATAAGAGGGTAACATGATAGAGTTAATCGGGAAGATTGTTGAGGTAGAGACAGGTGAGGCGACGTATACTGGTAAACTTATCGAGATTGGAGAGGAAGAGGTCCACCTCGAATCAGAAGTCGGCTGGATTGTCATACCTGTTGACAGGATTGCGACTATAAAAGAGAAAGAGGAGTAGTAAAATTATTCACAAACGTATGCAGGCAGGACAAAGTATTTTCGCTCATTCTCGGTCGTATCGACCTCCGAGGGCTTTTGCCTCTTGATTTTTACTCAGGGGACAGTCCCGATTCTACGACTCTACTTAGTTTCGTCCGTAAATCTGGGACAGTCCCCTCATGACTATCGGCAAAAGAATCCGCTCTAATACCATGTCCTGCCTGTCTCTTCTGAATTTACGATAACGCAGGTTAGCCCATATCCCCTAACAAGAACTGCAATAGTGTCACTGCCGATATTGCTGCAGTTTCAGCCCTGAGAATCCTTTTGCCGAGAGAGGTGACGATGAGCCCTTTTCCTTTTGCGAGATTAACCTCTTCTTTTGTAAAACCACCTTCAGGCCCGATGATTACAAAAACATTCGGGGACAGTCCCGATTCTACCCCTTCACTTCGTTCAGGCGGTAAATCTGGGACAGTCCCCTTCTCGCCCCCCTTTACTATAATCCCCCTCTGTCCCCCTTTACTAAAGGGGGATGAAGGGGGATTAATAAGTGGCGAAGGACGAGTGATGAAAGACGAGATAGCTTCTGAGAGTTTCATGCCACCTTCTTCATAAAAGATAAATCCGTTTAAAGACAGTGACGTGTAACGAGTGACGAGTGACAAGAGACAATCGTTAAAATTGATTGGTTCATGAACAATTGGAACTGCGCTTCTTCCGGATTGTCTTGATGCCTCTTCAGCAATCTTTTTCCAGCGAGCTACCTTTCTTGTTTCTCTCAACTGGCTCCTCTCAGTAATTGCAGGTAGTATCTCTTTTACTCCGAGTTCTGTGGTCTTCTGGACAACCATATCCATTTTTTCACCCTTTAAGAGACCTTGAACAAGGATGATATGTAAAGAGGACTCGGTATTGCATGGGAACTTCTCTATGATTTCAGCATTTACTTCTCTTCTGTCAGCCTTTACTATCACTGTCCTGAAACAGTTGCCCTCTCCATCAAAGATTATTAAGTCTTCTCCTTTTTTGCATCTAAGAACAGAGGTCAGATAGTGTGCCTTGTCATCAGTAATTAATATTTGATTATTTTTTAGGTGAATAATTGGCAGGTATAGTCTGAGCATCGTTAAAAAATCTTTTCATTATATCTATGAAATTATATCATACAGTCTGATGCCTTTGATGGATTTAGAAGAAACTGCATTGCTATTATCTGCTCTTTTCTATTGTATTTTGCCCACCACCATCGTGCACAAGTTCAAATACGGTTACTTCAGGTGGGGAGAGAAAACGGATTGGAGGACCCCAGGTGCCTGAGCCCCGGCTGACATACAGATAACAATTATCAACGGGATTGAGGCAGCCCGCATGTTTAGGATAATAGAGCCATGTAACAATAGTAAATGGAAAGATTTGCCCCTTGTGTGTATGTCCTGAGATCTGCAGGTCAAAATATCCATGTGCATTTTTATCAATAATGGGTCTATGTTTGAGGAGTAGAGTGAATTTGTCACGTGGCAGTTTTGAAAGCATCTCCTTTTCAGATATTGACGTGTTCCCCTCAGAGTAACTGTTTATCGGATCATCAACGCCGGCAATATTGATGAGACCCTCAATCGTTACCCCTTGATTCCGTAAAATTGTAAACCCTGATTTTTCTATAAAACTCAAGGCCTGTTTAAGTCCTGCATAATATTCATGGTTTCCTGTTATGGCGAATTTGCCGTATCTTGGTTTGATCTCGCTGAGCATCTCCGAGAGGCCTGATAGATTATCTATCTGCCCATCAACGAGGTCTCCTGTTGATACAAGGATATCAGGGTTCTCTTTTCTGACAATATTCAGAATTCTGTTTAATTGGTTTTGCCTGACAATGAGACCGAGATGGACATCCGAGATCTGGACAATCTTCAGTCTGATAGTCTCTTTTGGCAACCCGGGTGTTTTTATGATGAACCGTTCTGTCCTGATATTCTGAGCCTCAAAATAACCATAGAAAGATATAATCAGTGAGAGGACAAGGGGAAGAAAAAATGAAATCTGAGGGGTTATGGACATGAAACCCGATTCCTTTTTAAGGATATATTTGACTGCAAACATACAGAGACGGTAAAAATCAACTGACAGAGCAAATGAGATGAACAGAAAGAGCAATCCCAGCCAGACATATCCAGCATAGGACATAATTTGGGCAAGAAAGACCTGACCTGCCTTTTCAAACATACGGACAAGGATCGGGGCGAGTATCATAAGAATCATGAAAATGACAAGCGGAACTCCTGCTTTTAGCCCGAAGGAAAGTGCTGCCTTTGCCTTGAGGAAGACATAAAGATGCATAAGGCTATAAAGGGTAAAAAAGGTCAGGATAAAAGCTACCATATCAAGCTACTAATTCTAGACTGCGGTCTCTGCCGCAGGGAGGTTCATTTCAGGTTCGTATGATGAAAGAACTGCTTGGAAATACATATTTTAATGGTAGGATAGCTTATGTTTTAAAGTCAAGTATGAGAGGGCCGATTAGAGGGTCGATGTGATTCGAGGACTGATGACGTACACTAATGGTGAAAGTTGATATAAAATAGAAACATGAAATGGTCTATCAAAAGAAGAGTTGTTGCAGGGTTTGGGCTGTTGTTAATTATTCTGGTTATCATAGGAGTAGCCTCTTATAAAAACTTGTTTCAGCTCATCGAGAATAATCGTCTGGCGACAAAAAACCGTGTGATTCTCAAAAAACTCGAGGTTGTACTTACCAAAATAACTGATGCCGAGACAGGACAACGTGGTTATATCATTACAGGAGATGAGCATTATCTGGAACCATATCATGCTGCTCTTATAACCATTAACCAAGAAATGAAAGAGCTTAGAAAATTGACCATTGATAATCCTGACTATCAAAGCAGACTTGATAATCTTGAGCCTTTCATTATAGAAAAATTAAGTGGACTCAAGGAAAGAATTGCGTTACGAAAGAACAAAGGGTTTGAGGCAGCAGCACAGGAGGTTCGGTCTGGCAAGGGAAGGACGGTTATGGACAATATACGGAAGATTATCAGTGACATGGAGGACAACGAGAGAAATTTGTTGGAACAGAGGGCGGCAGAAGCTGAAACAATCGCCAATCGCACAATTTTTATCATTATATTTGGAAGCTCTCTGGCTTTTGTGATCGTCGGAATAGCAAGCTTTACTACTTATAGAGAGCTCACCGAGCATAAGCGGGCGGAAGAAGCGATGCAAGAAAGCGAAAAGCGATTTAGGGCTATTTTCGATACGGCTCAAGATTCTGTTTTCATTAAGGATTGCTATCTCAGATACCTGCTGGTAAATCCTGCAATGGAGCGACTTTTCAATCTACCAGCAGCAGAACTGACAGGAAAAAGAGACGAAGAGCTCTTTGGAGAAGAAGCGGGAAAACACATAAAGGAGATCGATTTTCGGGTTCTTAAAGGGGAGATTATCGAAGAGGAAGACACTAAACCAGTAAAAGGTGTTTTAAAAACTTTCCATATAATAAAAGTGCCAATGCAGGACAATTCTGGTAAAGTTACCGGCCTTTGTGGGATCGCACGTGATGTCACCGAGCGCAAACGAGCAGAAGAGGAACTGCAAAAGGCATACGATGAATTGGAACAGAGAGTCGAAGAGCGTACCGCAGAGTTGCGCGAGATCAATGAATCTCTACAGAGAGAAATCACCGAGCGCAAAGAGATAGAGGAAAAATTAAGAACCGCATCGAATGAATGGCGGACAACCTTTGATTCAACATCTGACTTAATCATACTTTTTGACAGGGAAATGAATATTATTAAAGCCAATCTTGCTACCGCAAAATTCTTCAACAAACCTATTAATGAAATACTTGGTGAAAAGTTCTTTTGGCTTTTTCTCGTAACAGATAGACCCATAGCTGAATGCCCTCTGAAAAAAGTGGAAAAGACTAAGAAACGTGAAGAA
>VGWY01000044.1 GCA_016873575.1 Nitrospira sp.
AAGTGTGTCTCCCATAGGTCTTCCTCCTATAATCTGATTGCTTATTAAGCATTCAGATTATAGGACAAATGAGAAAATATGTCAACTATGCCAATATTTTTGTCGCAGACCCCTGTACATTTGATTGCTTGACTCTTATTATGCAATTCTATATACTCTGGTTTCAAAATATAAGTGACACTTAACTTGACTCCTTATTTCGTGCTATTTTAGCGTTAAAAATTTAGTAATACTTAAAAATAGGAAGGTGAAGTGATATGCCAAGACGAAATGATATCAAAAAGGTGATGATTATCGGGTCTGGTCCCATTGTTATAGGTCAAGCTTGCGAATTCGATTACTCAGGGACACAGGCATGCAAGGCGCTTCGAAAATTAGGATATAACATAGTTCTGGTTAATTCTAACCCGGCAACGATTATGACAGATCCAGGGATGGCGGATGCGACCTACTTGGAGCCACTCACTGTTGAATATATGAAAAAGATCATAGAGAAAGAGTGCCCCGATGCCATACTGCCAAACTTAGGTGGCCAAACAGGGCTGAATCTCACTGCTGAATTAGATAGAAGTGGCTTTCTCGAGACCCATGGTGTAAGGATAATTGGAGTAGAAGCAGATGCCATAGAAAGAGGTGAAGATCGCATTGCCTTTAAAAAGACGATGAATCAGTTGGGTATCGAGATGCCAAAGAGTGAACCGGCTTTCAGCGTTGAGGAGGCTGAGCTTATAGCGTCAAAACTTGGATATCCGGTTGTAATCCGTCCTGCGTATACGCTTGGAGGAACTGGAGGTGGTCTTGTCTATAATAGGGAGGAGTTACGAACAGTTGCAAGCCGGGGTATCTCCGCCAGCCTTATCGGTCAGATACTTGTTGAAGAGTCAGTCCTGGGATGGGAAGAATTGGAACTTGAAGTGGTACGAGATGCTAAAAATCAGCGAATCACAGTCTGTTTTATAGAAAATGTTGACGCTATGGGAATCCATACTGGCGATTCCTTTTGTACGGCACCCATGCTTACAATTGACCCTGAACTGCAGGAACGTCTTCAAAAATATTCATACGATATTGTTGAAGCCATTAAAGTTATCGGAGGGACGAACATCCAGTTTGCTCACAACCCCCAAAATGGTCGGGTAGTAGTAATCGAGATTAACCCAAGAACTTCACGTTCTTCTGCTCTTGCCTCCAAAGCCACTGGATTCCCAATAGCGCTTATTTCAGCTATGCTTGCAGGCGGACTCACTCTCGATGAAATTCCCTATTGGAGAGAAGGCACACTGGATAAATATATACCCTGGGGAGAATATGTAGTAGTCAAGTTTGCCAGATGGGCGTTCGAGAAGTTTGAAGGAGTTGAAGATCATCTTGGTACGCAGATGCGTGCTGTAGGTGAAGTAATGAGTATCGGGAAGACTTACAAGGAAGCGCTCCAAAAATCTATACGGTCTTTGGAGATAGGACGTCATGGATTTGGTTTTGCTAAAGACTTTAACCAGAAATCCTTAGATGAACTAATGGAACTACTCGTCTCACCATCAAGTGAACGTCAATTCATCATGTATGAGGCTCTGCGAAAAGGTGCATCTGTAGATGTCCTCTACGAAAGGACTTACATCAAAACCTGGTTTATCGAGCAGATGAAGGAGATCGTACAGTTGGAGGAAGAGATACTCAAGTATAAGGGCAAAAGATTACCTGATGCATTGCTGATCCATGCCAAGAAGGATGGATTTGCAGACCGTTACCTGTCTCAACTCCTGAGTATACCGGAAAAAGAAATCCGGGAACACCGTAAATCATTAGGGGTAGTTCAGGGATGGGAGCCTGTTCCAGTAAGTGGAGTAGAAAATGCTGCTTATTATTTTTCTACTTATAATGCAATAGACAGAGTAAAAAGAAGTGAACGGAAAAAGATTATGGTTTTAGGAGGCGGCCCCAACCGTATTGGTCAGGGTATAGAATTTGACTATTGCTGTGTTCATGCTGCTTTTGCACTGCGCGATGAAGGGTATGAATCTATTATGGTCAACTGCAACCCGGAAACGGTTTCAACAGATTACGATACCTCGGACAAATTATACTTTGAACCTGTTACCGTAGAGGATGTCCTCTCTATTTATGAAAAGGAAAAACCCGAAGGAGTGATTGTACAGTTTGGGGGACAGACACCTCTTAATATAGCTAAAGAACTGGTTGAAGCAGGGGTGAAAATCATTGGCACATCTACAGAAACCATAGATCTTGCAGAGGATCGGGATAGGTTCCGCAAAATGATGAAAACATTGGGGATACCCATGCCCGAATCTGGTATGGCAAGCACGTTAGAGGAAGCATTGAATGTGGCTGAAAGGATTGGCTACCCCCTTATGGTAAGACCTTCTTACGTTCTTGGTGGCCGTGGGATGGAAGTGGTTCACGATGAAGAAATGCTCAAACACTATGTATTAGCTGCTGTAGGAGTCACCCCTGATCGGCCTATCCTCATAGATAAGTTTCTGGAGAATGCCATAGAAGCCGAAGCAGATGCCATAGCCGATGGAACAGAAGCATTTGTCCCGGCAGTAATGGAACATATTGAGCTTGCCGGGATTCATTCGGGAGATTCTGCATGTGTGATTCCTCCCATAAGTATTCCCCCTAAACACCTTGAAACCATTTATGAATACACACGGAAGATTGCCATGGAACTGAATGTAATAGGTCTCATGAATATGCAGTATGCTATTGCAAACAATACGGTCTATGTCCTTGAAGCCAATCCGCGAGCGTCTCGAACCGTGCCTCTGGTTTCAAAGGTCTGCAACATACCCATGGCTCGTATCGCGACCCAGATTATGCTCGGCAAGAAGCTAACTGATCTCCATATAAAACAAAGACTCATCTCTCATTTTGGGGTAAAGGAAGCAGTCTTTCCATTCAATATGTTCCCGGAAGTGGATCCACTCCTGGGTCCAGAAATGCGTTCCACAGGAGAAGTTTTGGGTATGGCTGATTCTTTCGGCCTTGCCTATTACAAAGCACAGGAAGCAGCCCAGCAGCGTCTCCCCACAGAGGGAACAGTGCTCATTACTGTTTCAGATCAAGATAAGCAAGCGGCTCTGCAGGTTGCGAAGCGATTCGAAAGATTAGGATTCAAAATAAAAGCCACCCGTGGAACATATCAGTTTTTTACCAACAACGGTGTTCAAGCCAAACCCATCGATAAAATTCACGAGGGTCGCCCTAATATAGTAGATGCGATTAAGAATAAGGAAATAAAGCTGGTGATCAATACACCAAGTGGAAAATTGGGCAAGCATGACGATTCCTACATTCGGAAGGCAGCTATCAAGTATAAAGTGCCATACATTACGACATTAGCTGCGGCTGTTGCTGCTGCACGTGGAGTTGAAGCCTTTCAGAAGCAACAAAGTGATATCAAGTCTCTTCAGAGCTATCATACAGACATCAGATAGAAGGATTAACGTGAACTCATATTGCCTGTTTTTAAATATGTTGTGTCATTCTTGATCTTCTTTGATAGAAAATCTGCCCTTCTTAAAGGTTCAGGTATCCTATATTTGCTGATACATCCAAGCACAATCTCGATAGAAGATTTTAAATCAATCCTGTGCCCTGGTGAGACAAAAAGAGGTCTGATGCTGTCTCTTGTCCTCAAAACCGCACCAACGACTTTATTTTTATATTCCAGAGAAGACCGACCTCCCTTTTTTAAACCGGGCTCCTTATATTCTCCGATCAGTCTTGACTTTGCACATCCAATAGTCGGCATATCAATAAGTACGCCGATATGGGATGCTATACCAAGACCCAACGGATGAGCAATCCCCTGACCGTCAAAAAGGATTACATCAGGTTTAATTTTTAATCTGTTCAGGGCTTCGATAATTGCCGGACCTTCCCTGAATGACAAAAAGCCGGGTATGTATGGAAAAGACAACCTGGTAACTGCAGACGCCTCTTCTAATAAAATTATCTCAGGATACTTATAAAGGCAGGCGACTCCAATAACCTTATCTTGAAAAAATGCTGCATCAACAGCGGCAATGAATTCTGGTTTTTTCCTAAGGGGAGTGATTTTTACCCTATCTCTCAGGGCTACCTGAACTGCCCTTGCGTCTTTGAGATTTTTTGGCCATTCTGCCTTCATGAATATCTTTCTGCATATCTCGATGTAGTTGATGACTTGTTATTACATTTCAAGCCTGTTCATCTAAACCTGCTGCCTCTACCTTTTAAAAACTTTAAGCTCATCTACATCAAACACTATATTTTTGCCAAGTTTCCTTGATTTCAAGATGCCGTCTTTTACCCATCTTCTGACCGTTATCTCTGCAACCTCGAGATATTCTGCTGCTTCTTTAATAGTGAAGGGTGATTGCCTTATATCGCTGAAAACCTCATCATGTGTGTAAAATTCCTTCTCAAATCCATGACGGGCTATGACGGCAAAAAGTCTTTCTCTTTCTTTTAACGGCATCTCCAGAATCTCTTTATAAACTCTTTCCGCAGTTATCATAACTATCAGACCTCCTTTATGTAACGTTTTAGCTCACGATAAAAGTTTTCATGAGTCCCTATCATATAATAGGTTATACAATCCTGTTGCGGTTTATAAGCTATCAGATATTCCTGTTTCTGAAAATCAAACTTATGAACTTTAAACCCTGATAAATCACCCTTTTTTGACTCTCCCATATCAGGATTATTTTTAATCTTTTCAGTTTCATCCTCTATGGCAAGTTGGAAGGGCCTGTTTTGTTTCTTTACAAACTTCTTGAATGCTGATTTATACAAAACATTCATGATTAAATAAATGATAAATTAAGTAATCACTTATGTCAAGTTGACATCAGAATTGTTTTTGGTGTTGCTGCGGGTGATAAAATTTCTGTCCTGACACCGGAAGAATTTCTGGCCTTGCTTGGAATATGACATTCGTGAAGGTTGAAGAACATAACCCGAAAATTTGTCCCTCTCTTAAATTTCTATTTAATGATGATTGACTATTGGTAACTTTTAGGTTACCATAATTTATACTGAACAAGATGGATAAAATAAAAGTAGTCGAGTATTTACAGGATGGGGTATCCTTTTTTGAAAAATGTTTTAATAGTCTGGATGCCCAGGTATCAGTTAAGGTAGTCACAGCATTATATCGCTTGGAACAAGGCAATCTTTCAAATGTGAAATCAGTTGGAAAAGGTGTTTCTGAATACAGAATTGATTTTGGCCCGGGTTACCGAATCTATTTTGGTCAGGATGGTAATACATTGATTGTTTTGCTATGCGGCGGCTCTAAAAAAACTCAAAGCAAAGATATCATAAAGGCTCAATTGATATGGGTCCGATACAAGACCGAGAAAAGAAGAAAAATTAGGGGGTAATATGGCTATTACAAGAGATTTCCGTAAAACAATTTTCAGCCGTGCCGAGCATGATGCTAAATTCCGCAGGAGTATGTTAACAGAAGCGGTTAACGAACTGCTCTCAGGAGACCTTGATGCAGGCAAAGCAATGCTGCGCGATTACATTAACGCCACTATCACGTTTCAGGGTCTTGCCAATAAATTACACAAATCGAGCAAGAGTATTCACCGTATGCTGGGACCGCGCGGCAACCCAAAGGCCGAAAATATTCTGGAAATCATCAAGATTCTTCAGGTGTATGAACGCATAAAGCTGCAAGTTAAGGCAAACGAACTTGCTGCTTGAAAATAGGGATGTTGATAGGCAAGTCTGACCATAGGCCCCTCTGTGCCCAATGTAGCATTGCAAGACCCCTCGATGACCCTGTAGTCATTCCCGCTTGTCGGGAATCCTTCCGATTCCACCTTAACAAAAGGGGATAAAAGGGGGTTGTCATGAAGAAAGATTCCGGGTAAGCTGGAATAACGATACACGACAACTAAGAGCATATGCATATATGCAAGCCCGACCCCGAAAAACTCCTCACTTAAGTTCACAGAACCTTTTTTGCATCAGGGATTTTCGACAGGATATTTTCTGGCAATCTTTCAAATTTTATCATATCTAATTATCATGATAGGTTATAGGGTTGTCAACTTCACCTTCTATTGCCCGGGTGAGTTTTTTAATGAAATTTTTATCTCTTATAGCTGTATATCATTAAACCTTCTATGGGGAAGTGCTTTGGATTGTTTGTGACAAGTATGAGATGTTTTTTAATAGTAGTAGCAGCAATAAGAACATCAGGGGTGCTTAACGTAATGCCCTTCTTTGAATATTTCCTCTTTAATTCACCTGCAAGAGTTGCAATCTCTCTGTCTGTTTCGTTGCATTCAAGGCTATTAAGGAATTCATCTGTAGATGCCTTTTCCTTATCCTTCATCCCTGCATACACTTCTACTATGTTTATAGGAGAACAGCATAAAAGTCCACCCTCGCTGCAGAATTTTTCTAATAGTTCAGGCACACCACTTTTATCTCTGAGGTAATCAATAATTGCAGTGGTATCGAGAAGGTAATCAGGCAAGTTTTTTCCTCAATACTTTCTCGTCCTCATCCCTCAGCTTTCTCACCCATTTATAAGTGCCTTCTTTGCCTGATAGTTCAGGATGATCTTCATCCTTCCATACCCCTTTGAATTTTTTAATTAGAGAAAGCTGTTTTAACCTCTTTAACTCCTTTTTTGTTGCCTCAGAAATAAAACTGCTTCTTTTCTTCTTGCCTACAAGTCTGTCTATCTCTTTTACTATGTCTTCGTCCATAATTACATGCGCCCTTGCCTTGACCCCACTCATACTTAATCTCCTTGTTAATTACAAAGTCACACTACAAATTAACCATAAATTTTAATCGTCTGTCAATCTTTTCCACAGATCTTCATAGAATTTTCACCCTTCTCCTCCTGTATCCCACAGGAATAAAATCGTCTTTTTCCTTTTCCTCAATCTTTTTCAACCCAAGATTCAGGAGAATTTTTCTTTCCTCATCATCTCTTTTTGTGCTTTTTCTATATCTCCTGAGGCCAAGGCTATCCCTTAAGACAAGGAATTCCACGGGAGATATGTCCTCATATTTTTTTCTTCGTACTTTCACTGTCCCTCCCTACTCTTTACTAATGCGGTCATAAGTAAAGCCTTCTTGATGTCATTCCCGCCTGTCGGGAATCCTTCATGAAGAAAGATGCCGGACAAGCCGGCATGACAAAAACGTGCCTTTGATGGGGTTTTACTTATGAACTCCTTAGTAATTCTGAAAGCTCTGATAATACATCGTTCTCTGGTCTTACTGCCTTCTTTTTTAGATAATTCCAGTCTAATTCCTTTGTATATTTTTTCAAAAGGAGTTCCACCATCTCGCAGTCTATCTCTGATTTCCAGTATTTGCATGCATTCAGGCGGTCTATAATCAAATCTTCTATCCCGATAATCCTGCATTGAAGGTTATCTGCAAGTTCAACTATCTCAACCGGCGAATCTTCTTCAATCAGCACTGATGCCGGAACCGCTATGGCTATCTTTAAATCTTCATTAACCCAGTACCTCCCCTGTTTCTTAAATCCAATATCTTGTAAGACAGTATCTAATGACTCTCTGTCAGCATAGGCTAAATCTATATCAGCGGTAAAATAGACCTCCCTCGTGTAATATGATAAAGCACATCCACCTATAACGATAGGGGCATCTTTACCCTTTTGATCAAGAAGGTTTGTAATAAGAGCTACCATGAGAAGTTGTCTCATTAAAGGGGATTCAGTTCGCTTGATAATATCGAGTATTTCTAATGTGTTCATAAGTTAAATGATACCAACTCTTACCGTTTCCTACAAGGGACATTTTGCTCAAAATTGTCTCTGTGTCCTCTGTGCTCTCTGTGGCTAAAAAATGTATTTTCATGAATTTACAAGTCTACATATATATTGAAATATACCTGTGTTTCGCCATCGCCCGTAATCCCATGTGCAATACCAATTGCAGGTGTAATTGAAATTTTGTATCCAAGCACCATATCAAGCCGTGCCTCTGTCCCAATACCAACATCAAAATCATCCCAGTGAAATCTCTTCTTATAACCCCATACATTTCCTGTATCGGTAAAGACTGCACAGTGAAGTCTGTCCATGAAAAAGGGTTTTGTGCTCCAGCCCTTGAAGATATAGTAAGCCGGGAATCTGTATTCAAGGGTCCCTGTCACAACAGACCTGCCTGTTTTAAACTTTGAAGAAAACCCTCTTAGATAATAATCATTTGTTGCAGAAGGAATACCTCCAAGCTGGTATGCCTGCTGTGCTATAAGGTCGCCATCAGATGTAGCACCCTTGAGATTCAAATAGATTACATGGTGTTTCCCGAGTCCTATAAACTCTTTATAGTTTGCTGAATATTCCCTCTGGGTAAGCCCGCTTCCAAGGCTTTTAGAGTAATCTTTATATAGCAGGGTAATATCCCTTCCCTCTTCCCTGCTTATTGAATATGGATATTTCAGTGCATTGCGATATTCTATGCCGGCAAAAATATTATCCCTCCTGCCTTCATATACATCGAGTCCGTTTACTTTCCTGCCTCTTATCTGTGTAAGGTGTTCGACCTTTTCCAAATGGTAACCGGCTATCATGCTGAATTTAGACTCAAGGTAGTTTAAAGGTATTTTAATCCCGGCCATCATGCCGCTCTGTCTTTCGTAGTAGTCATATTCATTATTGAAAAACTCTGAATAAAAATCAGGGAGGGAATAACCTCTCAGATAGAAGGATGGATACCACCTGTCATAAATATAACTGACATCATAATATGCCTGATTGCTGACCCCATAGCCTGCCTGAAGGATATATGTGTGGTATCCGAGCACATCCTGGCCAGCGGTAAATGCACCGAAGACTGCACCGTCATGATCTGATGTAAGTGTGGGCAGCCAGAACCCCGGCAATAATGTCGGCAAGGCAGAATAATCCCTTTTTTCAGAAACCTTGACAGGGTCCTTGCGTTCCGGGGATTCCTTCACTTGCCCCTTATCCTCATTCCCCCAGACAGGTCTGATTGCGGGGCTGTAATTTGTTGACCACCGTGACGGATCATACGGCATCTCTGCTATATAAAACCCCTTTGAATGATAGCCTGAGAAGAATATTTTATCTCCGCTCACTGATATATCGGCATGGAAAGCCCCTCCCAGGGCATGGGTAACCTGAAAAACACGGTTGTCAGCGAGAGAGTATGCAAACAGGTTATAGACACCGGTACCATCAGATGTAAAGATAATATATTTTCCATCAGGCGACCAGGTGGGATAGATATTGTTATGTTTATCTATGAATAAAGTCTCTATTGTCTTTGTCTTGACATTGAGGATTTCAAGAGATGTCTGGCCTTTGTTATCACGTTTTGCAAATACGATGAAGCTGCTATCTGGAGACCATCGAAGACCTGAAATGGCAGAATCCTTGAAATCAGTAATGACTTCAAATCCCCCCCGCCCCACCTTTAAATCCCCCTCGAATCCCCCTTTTCTAAAGGGGGACTGAGGGGGATTAACCCTTTTCCAAAGAGGGGTATGGGGGGATTCAGGGGGATTTTCGGTTTCAATTGACAAAATCGCAAGATTCTGCCGTCCTGTCTCAACCTTTACAAAGACTATATATTTCCCATCTGGAGAGACATCAATGTCCTTTGCCCGTAAATTCTTTGTAATTCTCTTGACAGAATCATCCTCCAAATCATACGAATAGATATCCTGATAGAGGTTAAATCCGTCTCTTAAATCAGCCTGTGTGAAGTACAGTTTTTTACTGTCAGGTGACCATGAAATATTATGGTCTGAAGGCAATCTCCTGATTCTTGAAATTTCTTTAAAGTTAGCAATATCAACAATCACAATTTCTTCATGATGATGCGGGTCCTGCCTGTTGAATGCAAGATGTTTTCCATTTGGCGAGATGCGGGGATTGGTTAATCTTTCCCCATTGAATTGTAGTATCTTAAATTCTGTCAGTGGTTCGGATTTCAAATGATCAACCTTTTCTTTCTGTTCTTGCATGAGCTTATTTACCATATCCCTGTAAAGGTTTAAATAATGTCGTCCTGTAAGCTTCTTTGGTGGTGCACTAATGAAGAAAGGGAAACGGCCAGCATGTGTTATGTTAAGTTTGCCGAGGGTTTCTTCTCCATACTTTTCCGCAATATATCTTTCTAACATCATTCCATAGAGATATGGAATATTCCCGTCAGGCCAATATGGCACATCACCGTTTAAATGGTCTATGCGCGGAATGCGGTTTTCCAATACCGCCATTCTTAATATCATCTCATAGTAAGTGCTCCTTCCCCTTCCATATGTGCTGAACTCTGTCTCTGCCCATGTAGCCATACCCTCAAGCCACCAGTCAGGCATAAAGACATTCGGTGGCACAGTAAATAGGAAGAGGAATGAAGACAGAGGGTCATATCCTGGCAATGGCTTGCCAAAGATTTTTCTCATCACAGAAGAATAGCCACTGACGGGGTCCATTGTCAGGACATGGGCATATTCATGAAGTACGACAAGTTCGAGCCAGTCTTCATATTCGCCTATTGTCATGTCCGGCATAGGAGGAACTACATAGATATAGATAGCATTATAGGGCAGAACTGTTGTAAGGCCATTTGCAAAATCAGTATCATCGAGCAGGACTATCTGTGTTTTTTCTGCTGGTGTCCACTGAAACTCTGAAGATAATTTGAGATGTATATCTTCTGAAATTAAGGCAACTTTATTTGCAATCTCATCTATACCCTGATGAAAATGAATAACAAAGTGCTCTGTTTCTATTGATGAAAAACGGAAGGACGGATCTATCATGGCAGATATTGCAAGAGAGGGAGTAATTAAAACAACTAAGACGAAAAAAATATACCAGCCTATCGCCTTTTTTTTCTTCATCTCAGTTTAATTAACCCCACGGACATTTTAGAAGTTGCAAGTGAGCAAGTCAATCAACTTTTTATTTCCTGTCTGTCCTGAATTCCTTATTGACCATCTTCTCTTGGTGGATATAAAATTAGGCTATAACCGAAAGAATATAATAAGGAACCAAACTAAAGGATAATATGGGAAAAGTTTTCAAGGACAAAAAATCAAAGGGATGTGCATTATGCAAACCGCATAAGCATGGGTGGGCTCCCAAGAAGAAAACAAAAATTATCGTTATTGAGAAGGAGATGGACAGGGAGATAAATAAAGCAACCGGCAGCTCAGTCCAGAAGAATTAAAATATGTATGCAGTTATAGAAAAGAATATGTTGCATATCTCAGTTGCTAAATTTTACAGCATGGACTGGTATGGTAAGAATTGGTTAGATTCCAGAAAGGAGAAGTTTAACTTCGACTATGGATATCTTGAGATAGATGTGCATAAAAATGGGAAAAGGTATTTGACTGGTTTTGTTATTGATCCGAGGGCATTTATTATTGACTATCTGAAAATGCGTTATAAGAAGACACTGAATCTTCCAAGAAGGATCGAGTCTGTTTCAATAGATTCAAGCGAGCGCACAGAACTATTTTCAGTAGATTTTCTCAAGACAACTGGTTTTGTGGTTGATGGAATGGAAAAGGATTTAATATTCCCTATGTTTGTGAAACAGAAAGGGGAGATAAAAGTACAGGGTTTTGAAGTTCTTTATCCTGTTTCTGTAATTAAATACCTCGTTAAGAGATTTAAATACAAAGGAACCACGTTTGTCAGAGAAGGAGAGGATGTTTACGACCTGAAAACCAAAAAGAGATGGAAGATTAAAAACAGAAAAAGAAGAAATGAAAAAAACCAAGCTCACTGAAAAACCCTCCTGATTTTTAATCTTACACCTGCCCTGAACTCCTTAATTGACCATAGTATCTTATTAGTTATAAAATTATGCCAAAGTTTAACCCAAATGGAATTTAACTTATGAAAACTTGGACACATCCTGGCGGCAAGTTAAGAGAACTTGGCGCTGAATCATTAACTGATGCAGAGTTATTATCTATTCTTATTTCCACCGGCACAAAAGGTAAACCTGCAGAGAAAGTTGCCCAAGAAATCCTTGATAAATTCGGCTCTTTCAAGGGAATGGCAAATCAGCCGCTTGAGAAATTTCTTGAGATTAAAGGGCTTGGAGATGTAAAAATCATCAGGATAGCGGCAGCCTTTGAGATTGCAAGAAGAATAGTAAATAAGGTGTTAAGGGAAAAAGATAAATGAACCTGACTGATTATGCAGGAAACGTCATTCGCCTTACAGATGAAAGACTTGCACATATAAAAGAGCATCCTGAGATGACGTTACATGCCGAGAAAATCAATGAAACTCTTGCAGACCCGGAAGTTGTTGTTAGGTCAAAAAGTGATGATGAAGCAAGACTTTATTATAGGCATTATGCCGGGCTTCCTATCGGGAATAAATATATGTGTATTGTGGTAAAATTTAAAGAAGCCGATGCTTTTGTAATAACAGCTTATTTTACAGATAGCATCAAAAAAGGAGAAGCAATATGGAGAAAGTAAGAGTTTGGTATGATCCTGAAGGTGATTTCCTTGAGGTCATGTTTGAAAAAAAAGAAGGTTATTTCAGAGAGACAGAATCTGACCAGATAATGGAAAAGGTTGATATGGAAGGCAAAGTCATAGGATTTTCGATACTGAAAGTAAGTTCAATTAAAGGCCATCCCCTTGAACTTTCTCTTGCATGAACGAAATAGTTATTGAATGAATGAAGACATCCAAGCTCACCGAAAAACCTGCAAAAGTTACAAGCCCCTTTGATACAACCATCCACAAGACCGAACGCACTGCAAATCAGAAGTTTGTCGAATGGATTAACCGGATTATCAAAGAGAAAAATCTACCTCTTGGTATTGCTGAACAGGAAACTGTAGGCGCTGACAGAAAACAGCCTGATATAGTTATTTTTGAGAGCCCAAAGAGTGAAAGGGTGTTATGCCTTATTGAATTAAAACCACCATATTTCAGCCCATTTGATGAAAAGGAGTTAAAGAAACCTGCATGGGAAAAGGCAAATAAGAGAAAGGCAAAATACTTTGCGACTTCAAATTTTCAATGGCTCATCTGGTTTAACACTGAAAAGGCAAACAGGATGGAGCCTGAGGAAAGACAGGTTGTTGATAAATTTCATCTCTCAAGCATTGAAAATCTTGATGATATAGAAGATGCAAGATTTAAAAATCCTATCTTAAAAAGCATAGAAAAATTTCTTGAAGAACTTGTCAGGGTTCACACAGGGATAAAACCAGAACCTTTATTACCAATAGATGAGTTTTTAATATTCAGGCTTCAGGAAAAGATATACCGCCTTGCAAAATACTATAAAGAAATCATCAGGGATAAAGCTCATAAGGATGCTGAATTTTCAAGAAAGCTTAAAAAATGGTTTATTGAACAACAATGGACATTTACCTATTCAAATAATGACTTTGAAAAGGCAGCAAGACAAACTGCTTATCTACTCATAAACAAGATCCTTTTTTACGATGTGCTTCAATCCAAAAGATCAGGACAGCTTGATTCTCTTACTATACCGGATGACCTCACAAAAGGTGGGCTACTGCAAACAACCCTTCAGGGCTATTTTGATTGTGTCCTTAAGGAAATCGATTATGAAACCATCTACAGCGCTGATTTTATTGATCAGATTGCCTTTCCTGAAAACAGAGCAGTTGTTGAGGAGATAAAAGAGCTTATCAAAATTCTCAAGAGATATGATTTTTCCAAGATAGGCTTTGATATTATCGGAAGAATCTTTGAGAGGTTAATACCACAAGAAGAAAGGCATAACTTAGGTCAATACTTTACAAATCCAGATATTGTTGATCTTATCTTAGGATTTTGTATTAAGCATGAAGATGATACGGTGGTTGACCCGGCCTGTGGTGCGGGAACTTTTCTTGTAAGGGCGTATCAACATAAGAGATTGATGAATCTCCGTACACCTCATCAAAAAATATTAAAAACCCTCTGGGGTGTTGATATTGCCAAATTCCCTGCCCATCTTTCAACAATAAACCTTGCTGTAAATGACCTTTCAGTGGATGAAAACTACCCTCAAA
>VGWY01000045.1 GCA_016873575.1 Nitrospira sp.
GTCTGGATGGATAAACGGTTTTATATATTCAAGATCAAGGTCTTATCCTATATCTCTGTAAAAATCCCTGTAATCGAAATCTCCTGGATATCCCTCGATAGAAGACCAGACCTGCTTTGATGTTTCAACATCCCTGCCGAATGCAATAACACCTGCAGGACATTCGACAGGTGCGTATACCCCGTATGAGGGTGAGGGAGTGCCATAGAGTATGCCGTGGGTATCAAGAAAGAAAAACTTTATGCCTTCCTCTTGAATATATTTTTCAATACCAGGCATATACCCACACTCAGGTAGCCAGATGCCTTTCGGATATGTATGAAAATGGTTCCAGTAGTGTGAAACAGCTATTTTACACTGTGCCCGTATTGCCTGAGGATACATGGAGAGGTTAGGAAGGAAGGCATGGGTTGCTGCAGAAGTGATAATTTCTACGTTACCCGTATCTTGTAACGCCCTGAAGGCTGATGTGAGGTCCTTCACATAGGCAGATTCAAATAAATACTGAATCCTTTTGAATCTTTGATGGTACATCTTTACTATTGGTTTAAAATGGATATCCCCTTTTGTCCTGTAAAGCTCTTTTTCTGACAATTCTATGAGTCTCTCGATATACCGTTTGTATCGTGCCATGAGAAGGTCATCATTGAACATTTCTATGAGGGTAGGGCTCAGGGATAAGGTTATCCTGAAGTCAATACCGTCATTAATGAGTCTTTCAAACATATCGAGGAGAGGGATATATGTCTCGGTTATTGCTTCATACAACCAGTTCTCTTCAAGGAAATAGTCATGTTCGGGATGTCTTATATAGGGCAGATGGGCATGCAGAACAATGCAGAGGTAACCTTTATGCATTATAAACCACCTTCCTTAGAGTTCACAGAGATAATTTCATCCCTCATCCCTCATCCTTATTCAGGTATCTTTATAAACAAATACATTGCCACAACACCAAAAACAAATGGCATTATCCATGCAGAAACAAGAGGTGGTATGATGCCTGCATATCCCATTGAAAGCATAAGTGTATGCCCAAGCCAGTAGATAAGGCTTATCAGGAGTCCAAGCCCTGCTGCAAAGAGACCACCGCCAAACTGACTTCTCAGTGAAAGTGCGATTCCGAGAAGGATCATGAAGAAGTTTGTCAGGGGGTATGACGTTCTCGAATTAAGGTCAACAATGAGTTTTGTATTTCTGAATCCGGCATCATTTAATCTCTTCGTGTACTTGTAAAGCTCACCTATCCCCATTTCTTCAGGTTTTTTTACCCCTTCGTTGAAAAAGTCTGGAGACTCAAGATATGGATAATCTATCTCAGATACGTTGCTGGCCTTGCCACTTTCAATTTCATATACAATCACTTTTTTTAGCTTCCATACTCCTTTTGCACTTTGCCCTGAACTTGATTCAGGGTTGAATCTTGAATCTTGAATTTCTTCCCATACCGCTTCCTCGGCCTCTATCCTTTTATTCAGGATACCGTCACTTGAAATGAAGATACTTACTCCCCGTGCAAGTTTTTTTTCAGGGATATAAAGCTCGATTCTGACCGGAGATCCATCTGAACCTCTCAACCAAAGGGTTCCCTCCTGAAATATAGGTTTTTTTTCTTTTTTACTTAGGGTTATTTTTAATTCATGTGCCGCCCTTGAAAGATCAGGGACAACAATTTCTCCTATGAGAAATGCCATTACACTGAATAAGATTCCACAGACAAGAAATGGCGAGAAAAGGTTCTTTAACTTTCCTCCTGTAGCTTTTATTGCTACGATCTCTTTATTTCGTGATGCATTGCCAAATATAAGAAGGCTGTCTATGAGAATGGCCATAGGCATAAGGTAAAGGAGATATTTCGGGAGATTGAATAAGGCGTACAGGATGAGTTGGAAAATTGACGGCTTGCCTGGCATGAAATCATCAATCTTGTCAATCAGGTCTAACATGCTGAATATGAGAGCAAGTCCTGGACCGATGATACCAAGCAATGTGAAAAATTCCTTGAGATAATGCCTCTGTAGTATTTTCATCTAAAACTTTCCCTTCTGAACATCCATAAAGCAAATAATCCGAGAATAACAGTGGGAGCCCACGCACCAATGGAATGGGAAATCTTGCCAGCCTTCACGAGATTTTCACCATAAATTAAGAGCATGTAGTAGATGGTAAATACCAGCAGACCAATGGCCAGACCCCCAAGTTTCCCCGACTTCTCAGCCATCAGTGCAAGTGGTGGCCCTAAAAATATTAATAATATACAGAGGAGCGGTAGTGATAGCCTTCTGTGGAGTTCGAGGTATAATGATGCACGAAGGGGTTCTCCATCTGTCTTAGGTAAATCTTCCTTCCCCATTATTTGTATCAACTCGAAAGGCGTGAGCTCTGTATTTTTTCTGGACGGAGGGGCTGATTCAAGATTGAGCAGGATATTGTATCTTTCGAAGAACAGCTCTGTTGTATTGTCTCCCTTTGCGATATGAATGTATCCGTTTTTCAGGGATAAGTTGATATGGAATCCTTCTGTCAATGAGATTTTCCCCTCCCTTGCCATGAGAACCTTTGGTTTATTTTTATCCTTTCCATCATAGATAAAAATTCCTCTCATCGTATCATGTGAAGGCTTTTCCTTTACCATTATAACAATGTCTTTAAAAGAGGTATTAAATCTCCCTTCTTCAATCGAGAGTGGAGTTCGGGTCTTGATAATATTCGTTATCTCTTGCCTCAATTTCATATTGCTTTTCGGTCCTATATAAAAACTTGTGGCAATGTTCAGTAAGAAGCATAATATTCCGAGCAGAGCAACGGGCAGAGAGATGTTTTTAAAATCCATGCCACTTGCCTTGAGAATAATCAGTTCGCTGTCAAGATTGAGACGTCCGTAGATAAGAAGTGTAGATAAAAGGAATGCCATAGGTATGGTGAGTAAGAGTAATTGCGGCTGCATGTAAAGGATGATTTTAGCCATGTCTGCCATTGATGCACCAATACCTGAGAGAAACCTGCTCAATCTCAGCAATTTTTCCATCATCAGGACAAAGTTCAGAAAGGCAAGACTGAGGATAAAGGTAATGGCTAATTCATTGAAAATCGACCTGTGTATTATCTTCATTACACGTTATTGTATCATAACGCTATACCCTCCCCTGAAACTCATGAAGAATCCTTGATAATGCAATGGTTTTTTATCACTTCAAACAGTAATGCATTGCTTTTACCTCCTCTTGTTCGCTTCCAGTATCTTTTTTCTTAACCTGATGGATTCGGGTGTTACCTCTACGAGTTCATCCTCTTTAATGAATTCTATTGCCTGCTCAAGGCTCATGATCCTTGGGGGTATCAACTGTAGCGCATCATCTGCGTTGGCAGCACGCATGTTTGTGAGTTTCTTCTCCTTTGTGACATTAACATCAAGGTCATTTTCCCTCGAATTCTCACCTATGATCATACCCTCAAATACAGGGGTATTTTCTCTGATGAAAAGTATTCCCCTCGGCTGCAGGTGGAAAAGTGCATAGGTAGTGGAAATCCCCTGCCTGTCAGCTACAAGTGCTCCTGTCTGCCTCTTTGAGAGCGGTCCTTGCCAGGACTCATAACCATCATAGAGATGGTTCAGCAGTCCTGTCCCCCTTGTATCTGTGAGGAATTGCGACCTGAACCCGATCAACCCCCTCGACGGTATCCTGAATTCAAGCCTTACCCTGCCGTAACCATTGTTCTGCATCTTCTGCATCCTTCCCTTTCTTATTCCAACCTGCTGGGCAACGACACCAACATATTCTTCCGGCACATCTATTACCAGTAATTCCATAGGTTCATGTAAAACACCATTTATTGTCTTTGTTATGGTCTCAGGCATGGCAACCGAAAGTTCATATCCTTCCCTCCTCATCATCTCCATGAGTATCGCAAGCTGAAGTTCCCCTCGTCCCATGACCTTAAAGGAATCCGTATCGTCAAAATCTACCTTTATGGAGACATTATAAAGAAGCTCCTTTTCGAGTCTTTCCCTCAATTTTCTGGATGTTACATATCTGCCTTCCCTTCCTGAAAAGGGGGATGTGTTGACAGAAAATACAATTGATATAGTAGGTTCGTCCACCTTTATTCCCGGCAGAGGTCTAGGATATTCTGCATCTGTGATAGTATCCCCTATGTTTATACCTTCAATACCTGCAAGGGCAATAATATCTCCAGCAGATGCTTCTTTAGCCTCAATCCTCTCAAGCCCATGGAAGGTAAAGAGGGATGTAACCTTTGTCCTTGATACCTCCCCATCCCCCTTTGCCATGGAGACATGATCACCTACCTTAACTGTGCCTGAAAAGATACGTCCTATCGCGAGCCTTCCGATATAGTCATCATAATCTATGTTTGTGACAAGGAGTTGTAATATTCCATCACCCTCGCCTGCAGGAGACGGTATTGTCTTCATTATCATCTCAAAGAGTGGCTTAAGGTTATTTGAATCATCATCCATATTAAGTTTTGCATAACCCTGTTTTGCGTTTGTATAGATAACTGGAAATTCAAGCTGCTCTTCTGTTGCATCAAGATCGATAAAGAGGTCATAGACCTCGTTCAGAACAGCCTGTATCCTTGCATCTGACCTGTCTATCTTGTTAATAACAAGGACTGGCGGAAGTTTAAGTTCGAGGGCCTTTTTCAGGACAAACCTCGTCTGTGGCAGAGGGCCTTCTGAGGCATCAACAAGTAATAATACTCCGTCCACCATCTTTAATGTCCTTTCAACCTCTCCACCAAAGTCTGCATGGCCGGGGGTATCCACAATGTTTATCTTAACGCCATTGTATTTTACAGAGGTATTCTTTGCCATTATGGTTATCCCGCGTTCCCTCTCAAGGTCAATGTTGTCCATAATGCGTTCCTGCACCTTTTCGTTGGAGCGGAAGATACCACCCTGCTTCATCATCCCGTCAACGAGTGTAGTTTTGCCATGATCAACATGGGCTATGATAGCAATATTTCTTAAATCATCACGTCTCATAAACCAACAACCCTCTTTTCTGCATTTATTCCGAAAATAACTTTTCAAATCCCCCCTCACCCCCCTTTTCTAAAGGGGGGAGTGGGGGGATTACTAATTTTCATTCTCCTTAATCTTATATACTCACGCAGCAGATAAAAGTGCGTTATTCCAAATATATCAATATATATCAATCTTGATTTTATCGGCAATGTCTCTGGCGGGACAAAGCAATAACTTTTTTTATTTTACGATAAACATGAAGATAAAAGATAGTTAACCATTGAATTTTTTATGCTACCACTTCCGCAACCACCTCCTTTCTGAATATGAGTTTATCTTCTTCAAAATCAACCTCGACCGTATCACCTTCTTTAAATGTCCCGTCAAGGATTCTCAGTGCGAGGGGATTTAGTATCTCCCTTTGTAACGCCCGCTTTAATGGTCTTGCACCATAGACAGGATCAAAGCCAATGTCTGTAAAATAACCCTTGGCACTATCTGTCAATCTGATATCAACATTCTTATCCTTGATAAATTTCTTCATCCTGTTCACCTGTATCTCCACAATCTGTTTCAGGAGTTCCTTTGTCAAAGGATTAAAGATAATGATCTCATCAACCCTGTTCAGGAATTCAGGCCTGAAGAATGCCTTCAGGTCTTCCATAATCTTTTCCTTCAGTTCAGCATTACTGCTTACCCAATAAGCAGCAGGTCTCCTGAGCCTCTCTTCAAGCATCTCCTGTATATGGGTGCTGCCTATATTTGATGTCATAATAACTACTGCATTTCTGAAATCAACTGTCCTTCCATGGCTGTCAGTAAGCCTTCCATCATCAAGGAGTTGCAGCAGGAGATTGAAGACCTCTGGATGTGCCTTCTCAACCTCATCAAAGAGGATGACAGAATAAGGCTTTCTTCTCACAGCCTCGGTAAGCTGGCCGCCTTCTTCATATCCCACATATCCAGGAGGTGCACCGATAAGCCTTGAGACTGTATGACGCTCCTGATATTCAGACATGTCTATCCGTATCATTGCGTTTTCATCGTCAAAAAGGAATTCAGCAAGTGCCCTTGCAAGTTCGGTCTTTCCAACACCTGTAGGACCAAGAAAGATAAAGGAGCCAATAGGTCTGTTCGGGTCCTGAATGCCTGCACGTGCACGTCTTACAGCATTTGATACTGCCTCAATCGCCTCATCCTGTCCAACAACCCGCTGCCTGAGACGCTCATCCATATGGAGCAGCTTCTGTACCTCGCCTTCGAGCATTCTACTTACTGGTATCCCAGTCCATTTCGAAACGACCTCTGCAATATCCTCTTCGTCTACTTCTTCCTTCAGCATCTTTCTTTGCTTCTGTGCCTTGAGAAGCTTTTTGTTTTCCTCTTCGAGTGACTTCTGTAGTTCAAGTAATCTTCCATACCTGAGTTCCGCTGCCTTTGTAAGGTCTCCTTCACGCTCTGCCCTCTCTGAATCTATCTTTGTTTTTTCGATCTGTTCCTTGTAATCCCGTATCCGCGCAATGATCTCCTTTTCACTCAGCCATTGGCTTCGAAATTCATCACGCCTTACCTGTAGTTCAGCTATCTCCTTCTTTATCTTCTCAAGCTTTTCCCTCGAATCCTTTGAATCCTCTCTCATCACAGCCTGTTTTTCTATTTCGTGCTGTCTTAGTTTCCTTTCGATCTCATCAAGCTCTATCGGCATACTGTCTATCTCCATACGGAGTTTTGATGCAGATTCGTCAATAAGGTCTATTGCCTTGTCAGGAAGGAACCTGTCTGTTATATACCTGTTTGATAACACTGCTGCAGATATCAATGCGGAATCCTTAATCTTTACTCCATGATGAACCTCATACCGTTCCTTCAGACCACGCAGGATTGATATGGTGTCTTCAACACTCGGCTCCTTAATAAGGACAGGCTGGAACCTCCTTTCGAATGCAGGATCCTTTTCTATATGCTTCCTGTACTCATCAATGGTCGTTGCACCGACACACCTGAGGTCTCCCCGTGCAAGGGCTGGTTTGAGCATGTTTGATGCATCAATCGCACCTTCTGCTGCTCCGGCACCAACAAGGGTGTGGAGTTCATCTATGAAGAGTATAACCTTTCCCTCTGACTGCTCTATATCCTTCAGGACTGCCTTTAATCTCTCTTCAAACTCTCCCCTGAATTTCGAACCGGCAACAATTGCACCCATATCAAGAGCAACTACCTTTTTATCTTTTAATGTCTCCGGCACATCTCCTGCAACAATCCTCTGTGCAAGCCCTTCTGCAATTGCAGTTTTACCAACACCAGGCTCACCAATCAGCACAGGATTATTCTTTGTTCGTCTTGAGAGAACCTGGATGATACGCCTTATCTCGTCATCCCTTCCAATGACAGGATCGAGCTTCCCTTTTCTTGCAAGCTCTGTCAGGTCACGACTATATCTCTTCAGCGCCTGATATTTTTCTTCAGGATTTGGGTCTGTCACGCTTTGCGCACCTCTTATTTCCCTCATAGCTGAAAGCAATCTATCAGCAGTTGCCCCGTATTTTTTTAAGAGGTCTGAACATGGACCACCAATTGAGAGAAGTGCAAGAAGGAGATGTTCGACACTCACATATTCATCTTTGAGGTGTTCTGCCTCTTTTGTCGAATTTTCAAAAACCTCTTTTAATCGAGGTGATACATAAATCTGACCCAGGGGTGTTGCACCAATGACCTTTGGGAATTTATCTATTGCCTCTTCAACATCCTTTTGTAATGCCGATGTATTTATTCCGATTCTCTTGAGTATTTGAGAAGCAACACCTTCTTCATCATCGAGCAATGCCCAGAGGAGATGCTCTGCATCAAGTTGCTGGTTGCCTTTCTTCTCTGCAAGCCTCTGGGCTGACTGTATCGCCTCCTGACTTTTTATCGTAAGTTTGTCCATGAATATCCTCCTTAATCTTCAAAAAAAATCCTTTTAAGCCTCTCAGTAAAGTCTTTTCGCATTTCATCTTCGAGACAATTCATCATATCTTCCATCTCTCTCTGCATGACCTCGAGCCTGTGCCGCATTCTCAGTATCACCTCAACTCCTGCCTTGTTGACGCCGAGTTCTCTTGTAAGCCTGATTATCATGCCAAGCCTTTCTACATCCTCTTCTGAATAAAGCCTCACTCTCCTTGTTCGTTTTGGGGTCACAAGCCCCTCTCTTTCATATAACCTGAGGGTCTGTGGATGGACATGGAGTATCTCAGATACAATGCTTATGGTATATAAAGGTTGTTTTTTGTCTCTTATAGTCATTATTTTTTCACCATCCCTTCCCTGGGATTTTCTTTATAAAGGGACTCAATATCTTTTATAGCCTCCTTAGCCTTATTGGGAATATCCTTTGGCACAACTATCTTTATATCAATATACTGGTTGCCCTTTACCCCGCTCTTTGGTGAAGGGAAACCCTTTCCTGAAAGTTTAAACCTCTGCCCACCCTGTGTACCTGGTGGTAATGTCATTGCTGCGATTCCATCTATCGTGGGAACCTCAATCTTCGCACCAAGGGCAGCCTCGCCAAAGGTCACCGGGAGATCAAGGGAAATGTCATCGCCTTTTCTCTTAAATATCGGATGAGGTAGTACATTGATTTCGATAAGGAGGTCTCCTGTTGCACCACCTGATCCTGCGCTGCCCATACCTCTTAACCGGACTCTTGACCCTGTGTCAGCGCCTCTTGGGATTTTTACCTTTACCGTTTCTGTCTGAAATTTCTTTCCACTCCCTCCACATGAGGAACAGACCTTTGTTACCTTCCTGCCTGTACCCCCGCAAACAGTACAGGGTTGTGCCATCTTGAAGAAACCCTTTGATGTTCTTGTGCTTCCTCCTGTGCCCTTACATGCATCACATACCTGGTATGCCCCAGCTCCTGAGCCATTACATGTTTGACAGGTAACATCTCTATTAAAGGTAATTGGTTTTGTTACCCCGGAGAATGCCTCTTCAAGGGAGAGATCGAGTCTCATAAGCATATCAGCTCCCTTTACAGGTGTTGTTTCAGGTCTTATTTTTGTCCCAAAAAAATCTGAGAAAATATCGCCAAAACCACCAAAATCAAAGGTGTCCCTGAAGTCGTACGTCCTGAACCCTTCAAACCCGTGTCCTCCACCCTCAAAAGGAGAACGGCCGAACTGGTCATAATCAGCCCTTTTCTTCGGGTCGCTCAGCACCTCATACGCCTCATTCAGTTCTTTGAATTTCTGCTCTGCAGTCTTGTCTCCCGGATTCAGGTCAGGATGATATTTGCGCGCAAGCTTTCTATACGCCTTCTTTATCTCATCCTGAGAGGCACTTTTGCTTACTCCAAGTATCTCATAATAGTCCTTCACAGCAGAGACCATCCTTTCCTAATCAATTTGTTCATATCATAATAATTGAGTATAAGCTTGTCAAGTATTCTTTTATGATGCTTATAACTACAAGCTCGTGGTATAATTTCTAATTCACTCTGCTTTCGTAGATGCTATTTTAATCGTCATCCCGTGCTTGACACGGAATCCAGAAGTAGCCGCAAACGTTAGTTTGCGTGGATTTAATCAAATATTCATTTTATGAAACGCAGGCTTGAATAAAACGTCATTCCCGCTTCTCTGAAATCGTTTCCACCAGGTGTCATTCCCGCTTGTCGGGAATCATTCAGAAAGATTCTGGACAAGCCAGAATGACGGAAACGGTCTGAGCAAGAAATTATGAATCCAGTAAGAATTATTTCTCTTACTTAGTATAAATAACCTTCTCAAGAAAAAGGCCATTTGGAGAGGCAGTTTGCCCTGCAAGCCTCCTGTCAAGTGATTCGAGTATCTCTTTCATCCTGTCTGCAGAAATCCTCCTTCTTCCGATTTCAATGAGTGTGCCGACAATATTCCTCACCATGTGTCTGAGGAAACCATCTGCCTCTATCCGTATCTTTATAAAATCACCTTTTATATTGGCTGTCATAAAAGCAATCTTATCAACCTTTTCTATGTTCAAAGAAAAGATTTCTCTTACGGAATCTTTTATGCTGCTGTCAGTCCCCATAAAAGAAGAAAAATCATGTTTGCCGATAAGAACCTGAGCTGCTTCAATCATAGATTTTAGTTCAAGAGTCTGTATCACCAGCCATGAATACCTGTAGAGAAACACTGATGATTTTCTCTGGTTTGCAATGATATAAAAATAGATCTTCTTAACTGCATCGTCTCGTGGATTAAATGAATTATCAACCTCAGATGCCTCAAGAATTCTGACATCCTGCGGAAGTACGGCATTCAATGCCCTTTTTATTGTTTCAGGATCAAGCCTCGATGTTGTTCTGAATGCTGCAACCTGGCCGAGTGCGTGTACACCTGCATCTGTCCTGCTTGCTCCGATAACCCTTGATTGTTCTCTGGTTATCTTTTGTATCCTGTCTTCCATGACGCCCTGAATGGTAAGCCTGTCTTTCTGAATCTGCCATCCATGATAGGCTGTACCATCATATTCTAGGAGAAGTTTGATTTTTTTCATGGTTTACACTATATCACCCCGACCAAATTTCAGCAATTATTTCAAAAGTACGATGTTCATCCATCTATTACTTCCGTCCATCATTCTGGTAGTATATTTAATAAAGATGAGAAAATCGATGATAGATATTAAAACCCTCACCTCCCAGATTAAGCAAAACTGCAATATCTCTGATGCAAAGTACTGGGGATTTTATTCTGTGTGTGGCCTATTGCTGAGACTCAGAGAATTATATCGTGTTGAAAAGTGCATAAACCCCTGGGAAAAGATTCAGCAAAAGGAGATTGGTGAATGGATGGCAGAGAGAGAAAAGCTCTGGAACGATCTTGAAGATAAAGACTTTATAGATATTGTTGTTGATGGACATGCATATAGTCCATTTGAGGTTCGAAAGATAAATGAAGCGTTAGAGAAAGACGGTCTTATCTATGGTGCTGGCTATGGTTTGTATAAGAAACCCTCTTTTTTCCTTGCAGAACTCATGTCTCAGAAAACAGTGGAAGGATATGATATTTATATAGCAGGAAACGAACATGCAAGAGACCTCTCGGATTATCCTGCAACATTGCAGGATGGAACAATCTTTGCACGAATACACCCGACGAGATTACTCCTCTGGGAAAAATTTGAGGAATTGAGAATCAGGAAATCAAAGGGAGCACTTGCATTCGCATTTTCACATTATGGTATGACACCATCAGAAGAACCATCGGAGAATATGGACAGTCGAATCTTTCGAATCGCATTTTCCGAGGTAGAAACCTACATCCATCACGAAATAGGTGAGGCAGTTGAGGGGAAAAAACTCGGCAACGAATGGAAAGTACTCATCTCCGGACTTTTCCATCGAAAGGCTGAGCTCTTTGTCCGCGGGGTAAAGGACCTGATGTCAGATACCTCTGAGAAAGGCATGATTCGATACATGATTGAAAACCAGAAAGAAGGTTCGCTCGGATTTTATATTGTATTTCTCGGAGGGTACAGGAGACTCATCTTTCCTGAAATACTCAAGGCATTTGAGCAGTTTATTGAGACAGGGGACTGGGTAATTATTGATGATGCACGAAAGACCGGTTATGAAAAGGCTGAGGAGTATGCAGAACGATTGCTCTCGGCATACAGAAACGAAAAAAAGAGGGAGTGTATTTCTGAATACATAGAGAGTGAAATGCTCAGTGGATTATTTTAATATCTCAGGAGTTATATTCTTAACAAATACCTCAATAAGCCACGGGTCAAACTGGGTACCAGCATTACGCTGTAACTCCAGAATTGCACCATCAAATGTAAGGGGCTTCTTGTATGTTGACTCGCTTACCATTGCATCGAATGCCTCTGCTATTGCCAGGATTCTTGCTCCGAGCGGTATCGCCTCTCCCTCAATGCCTGCTGGATAGCCAGTACCATCGTACCGCTCATGATGATATAAGATAAACGGAGCGATATCAGCGTAAAAGGTTATTGGCTGTATCATTTCATATCCAGTAATAGGATGTTTCTTGAATACAGAAGGTGTAGAACGGTCCTCAGTCCTGATCTTCAAGAACCCGACATCGTGAAGGAGTGAGGCAAAATATAATCTTTTCCTCGCTTGTTCTGACATATTTATTTCTCTTGCAATAATGTTGCAGTAATTTGCCACACGTTTTGAATGTTCTAATTTACCCAACAGGTTGAAGTCTATAGCCTCAAGGAGCATATTGGTGATATGGATCTCGTAGTTCTTCTGATCATCATAAAATTTTGCGCTTGCTATTGATATTGCTGCCTGGTCTGCAAGGTATGATATTATCTCTTCATCCTGTTTTGTGTAAAAACCATTCTTCTTGTTCAGGAGCTCAATGACCCCGATGACAACCGTCTTTAATATAAGGGGAACACAGAGAACTGATCCTGTGTGATAACCTGTGAGGCCATCCAATTCAGGGTTAAACCTCTTATCATCCCTGGCGTTTGCTATGCGGAGGGGTGTACTATTTTCAGCAACCCATCCCGAAATCCCTTTGCCTTTTGGGATAACTTTGCCAATGAGCTCACTTACCTTCTCACCTTTTGCTATTTTAAAGACAAGGTTATTATCTTCAAAAAGGAGGATAGAACCGGCATCAGAATGGGTCATTGCGATCGAATAATCTATGACCTTATCAAGGAGGATGTCTCCATATATTTCTTCTCTCAAATCACGTGTGATATTCAGAATAGAGGCGAGCCTGCTGCTGTATTCTTCGATCTTCTGAACGGTCTGTCTTGAGACGGTTCTCAGGATATAAAACCCTAAACCAGCAAGGCCGAGACATATCACAATGATAATGGTGATAGAAATATCCGGCAGGAAATCTAGAAGTTCGTTCGCTGGTTTATAGAGGTATCGGAGTATGACAGCAAGAAGGGTGAAGATGATAAAGAGGATCGTTGTTTGAAGGAGTCGTATGCGTTTTTTAATATCGGTTATGATCGTTTTTTCAATAGCGACAGATTCCTGTTCCATCGGTATTACTTTACTTCAGGTTTAAATGGTAAGTCAAATTCACCTGAAGAAATACGGCAATTGACTTGAAACCGTTCATGGGTTAATATTCAATATGCATCCACGTTCGGACTATGTTCCCCTCCATCTGCATACAGAATACAGTCTCCTGGATGGGGCAATAAAAATAAAAGAACTTGTTGAGCAGGCTACTGCGTTCAATATGCCTGCCGTAGCAATTACAGACCATGGGAATCTCTTCGGTACAATAGATTTTTACCGGAAAGTTACCAGGGCTGGCATGAAACCGATAATCGGTTGCGAAATGTATGTCGCCCCGGGGAGCCGTTTTGACAGGGGGAATACTGCCGAAACGGACGAAGCATCATTCCACTTTATACTCCTCGCGAGAGACAACAAAGGATACCGGAACCTCATCTCATTAGTAACAAAGGCATATACCGAGGGATTCTATTATAAACCGCGGATAGATATGGATTTGCTCGAACAATACAGTGGTGGACTGATCGGTCTTACCGCATGTCTGAAAGGAGAGGTGCCCTATTATTTACAAAGAGATATGCTTGAGAAGGCAAGGGAAAAAGCACTTGCATACAAGCATATTCTGGGTCCTGAAAATTTTTACATTGAAATCCAGGACAACGGACTGCAAGAACAGGAAGAAGTGAACAAAAAACTTATTGAACTTGCGAATGACCTCCATATCGGCATTGTAGCCACAAATGATTGTCATTACATGAGAAAGGAAGATGCAAAGGCACATGATATCCTGCTCTGTATCCAGACAGGAAAAACCGTAAAGGACCAGAATCGCCTCCATTTCAGCACTGATGGCTTTTATTTTAAGTCACCTGATGAGATGAAGCGTGCGTTTAAAGATATTCCCGAGGCAATACGCAACACAAGGGTAATTGCAGAAAGGTGTAATGTTGATTTCAGGTTAGGTGCAAACCTGC
>VGWY01000046.1 GCA_016873575.1 Nitrospira sp.
CAGGGTTGGGCAAGGTGCAAAACATAAAAGCTTATTAAGCATGATGAAAAAAGTACTTGACAAAAATAAACCAGGGCAAGGGTGAGGGGGTATTTTCGGAGTAAATCCGACAAAATAAGCAGGACTGGCTTTTAGGTCAATTACAATAGCAAATATGCCTTTGGGTTTAGATCAAGCCCTGCAATATCTCCAGCCTTCAGATGATGATAGCCGGCTGCTGCAATCATCGCAGCATTGTCGGTGCATAATGATACAGGAGGTATAAAGATTTCTACTTCTCTCTCCTTTCCCATCTCTCTCATTTTCTGCCTCAGTTCGCTGTTTGCAGCCACGCCACCTGTGAGGACAACCTGCTTAACCCTTTCTTTTTTGATAGCCCATTCTGTCTTCCTTACAAGTACATCAATTACTGCTGCCTGAAAGGATGCAGCGATATCATTAATAAGTTTAGAGTTTGAAGTTTGGAGTTCGGAGTTAACACCCGCTGTCTTTAAATAGTTCAATACCGCTGTCTTAAGTCCGCTGAAGCTGAAATCAAAGGACTCAGGCAGGTATGCCCTTGGAAAATTTATAGCATCTGGATTCCCATCTTGTGCAAGTTTATCTATTGCCGGTCCCCCAGGGTATCCAAGTCCAAGGAGTTTTGAGACCTTATCATATGCCTCACCTGCAGCATCATCTCTCGTCCTTCCAAGTTCTCTGTATTTACCAGAACCATCAACCCTGTAAAGGCATGTATGTCCTCCTGAGACAATGAGTGAAAGGAAGGGGAATGATGGGCTTGGTTCTTCAAGAAATGAAGAGAATATGTGCCCCTCAAGATGGTTCACTGCAACAAGGGGAATTCTTTTCGAATAGCATATGGCCTTTGTAAAAGAACAGCCTACGAGAAGGGAACCTATCAGTCCAGGGCCATAGCATACAGCAATACCAGACAGGTCTTCAAGGTTCACTTTGGCAACATTCAATGCCTCATCAACAACAGGCCATATCATCTCAATATGACGGCGTGATGCCAGTTCGGGGACTATACCACCGTATTTTTTGTGTATCTCTGTCTGGTTGGAGATAATGTTAGAGATTATCTTTGTGCCATCTTCTACTACAGAGGCAGATGTATCATCACAGGAGGTGTCAATACCAAGGATTAACATTGATCCAAATAATGTGAAGCTCCCCGACTAAAGTCGGAGCTTCCATGCAAAGAAAACATTTTATTCATATAGCTGGCTTTCATCTCCCACTGAAAGTTGGAGCTTCCAGCCAGCTTTCATGTAATTGAGCCACAGAGAACACAGAGTTCTCAGAGAAGAATAGAAATCTCCTTAATTTTTTTCTAAAGATTATATTTCTTTCTCGGTGTTCTCTGTGACCTCTGTGGTTAATTGTATTTTTTAGCTTAGGGATTATGCTCATAAATCTTCACATCTTTTGGCAGGGAAGGCTTGAACAATCCATCTTTCAATCCTGTATTAATCTTTACATCTTTGAGTGTTATTTCTATACGGTTTAATCGGGAATCGTTTATGGCAAATGAACTTATTGGAAATTCACCATAAGAAGGTTCAATCTCTATTGAGACTATCCCGCCCATAGACCTTTTGGGGGTTAGGATGAGACTCTCATTCTTTTTAGATATAAAAAATTCTTCCTGAATCCTTCCAAATCCGTTTAAAAGAGCTATAGGTGCCTGGCCATAGGTATTCCTGTCAAATTTCCCTTTGAATGCCTGTTTTTCTTTTTTCTGATATATGATGATCTCATCATTATGAATAAAAACCTCCTGTGCATTCTCTCCCTTATACTCCCACTTCATCTTCATCGGTCTCTTTATAAAGAATTGGCCTTTATATGTGTCGGTTCGCTTAAGGTCCTTTATGGAGCTTTTCTGAATAAAACTTCCTTTTATATCACTGATACCCTCATAAGCCTTCTGAATCCTCTGTATTTCTTCATCAATGAATTCGGCAGAAATAACGGAAACAGTGAATATCACGAGGCTGATAGTAGTAAAGAAAAATAATAATTTTTTCATATATTGTCCCTCTCCGCTTCTTGAGTATTGTCAAAAATTAACCACAGAGAACTCAGAGAAAGTATTAACTATCAAAAGGATATTCTTTTTGAGGAAATTTTACCACTGAGCACACAGAGTTTTTAAAAATCTAAAATCATTTTCCACTGTGTTCTCTGTGGTGAGATTCTTCTCCTGTGGTTTCATATTTTCCCCTCTTTTTTCATATAACTTTTGACATTACCTCAATAGTATTTTCATCAATTTATTTGCATATTTTTTGCTATCCTCATCATCGGTTAATATCTCAATCTCTTCCGGTTTCTTTACACCAATACCAAGCTCAACTGCCCTTGCTATCTGTTCTTGTTCAAAGATATTCTTCTCCATGATTGCCTTATTACTGCCGAGCTCTTTTAGGATGGACAGACCAACTGCATCTATGGCAATCCTGTCGGTTCCGGCAAGAATAACATCAGCTTTCTTCCTTGTCCCTCTCGATGGACCTCCATCTACAAATGCCTCTATCCCGTCGAGTAATATCAGGGAGGGTTTGTAGACGAGGTTTATCTCAGCTATCATCTTCCTCATGCTGAGGAAGGATGTATGGAGCTCAGACATATTCCTCTTGTGGGTAATTCCAACAGATAGCTTGAGGGACATGGTAAATACTCCTCCATAGCCATGAGTTTTCAGACAGCACGTGGTTACAATGCATCCTGAATCAAGGACAGGTTTTGCCACATCAAAACCATTTCTCCAATGGCTCTGTTCTGGTTTTACCCTTACCCAGCCATGAGAAGGCAGTTCTTCGAAGTTTATGAGGCCAACTTCAAGCCCTTTGCAGAGGTCATATATCCCTTTTTGTTTTAGAACATCTGCTGTATCTGGAGGGCCACTCCTCTCCCCTATGGTAATCTTTTTTGCACCCATCCTCCTCAGGTTTAATATGAGATGAGTAAGGGTATCATTGTGTGTGGAGGCAGGGAAGGGGTCAGCAGTGTTGAAGTTTGGCTTAAGCAGCACATCCTTTCCCTTTACAGGATTTATCCCGAAGAGTTCTAAAGCCCTTTTGATGCCAGATGCCCTGTCAGAGGTTTTTACGAGGGAAACCTTTGATATCACGCCCTTCATGCAAATGGTATAATACCAAATTATGTATGTTTACTTGAACGGAAAACTTGTACCTGCAAAGGAAGCAGTGGTTTCTGTCTTTGACCACGGCTTTCTTTACGGAGATGGTGTATATGAGACGCTGAGGGTCTATGATGGTGTCGTATTCATGCTTGATGAGCATCTGAGCAGGCTCTATCGCTCATCATCGCTCATTGGACTCACGATCCCTTTCGCAAAAGACCATCTGAAGATTTCGATTTATGAAACCCTTATTGCCAACTCCCTCAGGAACGCTTATGTAAGGTTAACTGTCTCAAGGGGGAAAGGGTCTATTGGGCTTGACCCTGATTTGTGCCCTGAACCAACTATCGTCATTATGGCACAGGAACTTAAGGCATACCCAAAGTCATTCTATGAAAAAGGCATAAGCCTCTCCATAGCAAAAACGAGAAGAAACCTCAAGGAGGCAATCAATCCCCGTATCAAATCTCTGAATTTTCTCAATAATATCCTTGCAAAGATCGAGGCAAAAAAGGCAGGGACCTACGAGGCAGTTATGCTGAATGTGAATAGAAAGCTCACTGAAGGGACCATCAGCAATCTGTTTTTCTCTAAGGGTGGTATCCTCTGCACGCCTTCTCTTGAATGCGGGATACTTGATGGCATAACAAGAGGGTTGATTGTTGTTCTTGCCTTGAGAGATGGGTTGATGATGAAAGAGGGTGAATTCATAAGAGAGGATCTCTATTCTGCAGATGAGGTTTTTATCACAAACACAACGCTGGAGGTTATGCCAGTCTCAAAGGTTGACGGGCAGAAGTATGCTATAGGCAATATGACAAAACTTCTTCATAAAGCATATAGAACAGAAGTAAATGCCTATGTCGCAAATGTAAAGGCAGAAGGCCCATCTCTCTGGGGGTATGAATAAGATTACTGGAGAGTACCGAGTTCTGTCATTCCTGCGTAAGCAGGAATCCAGAAGTTATTGATTTTTCTGGATTCACAACGACCGATATTTCTTCAATGAGAGTTACAGCTTCTCTAATCTCTATCTTTGTTGCGGAGAATTTGTTTTCAAGTTTTTCCTTAAATTCATTGATTATAAAAGGACATGTATATAATTCAAACTGGCCATTCTTTGCCCTCAGAAGAATCTTTGAACATACTCCTTCTGCCAGGAAGGCCGAGATTAAAACATTTGTATCAAATAAAACCTTCAAGATATCATTTTGAAGATATCTTCATCTGTTATGACGCCAATCTTCTTTGCCTTCGCACCCAATTTTTTTCTTATTTTTGCAAAACGCTCCTCCCAAAGATAAAGACGCAGAGCTTCCTTTATAATCTCGCTCTTTGCCCTGCCTGTCGCATTTGCTGCCTTATTCAGTTCAGAAGCCATCTTTTCCGGAAGGCTAACAGAAACCACTGCTCTCATAGGTACCTCCTGTATTACAATTTACTACATACTATTTTTGTAAGTCAAGGAAACTGTCTAAATTTTTGCTATAATAACGTTCAGGTTATTCTTGAGACACAGTAAATCATTACTAAGAAGCTCATAAGAAAGGGCACATTGTATGTCATTCCAGCTTGTCTGGAATCTTTCTGAGAAGAAGGATTGCGGACAAGCCGCAATGACATGAAACATTAGGTGAAGGTATCTTTGGAAGAAAGATATGACCCTCAAAAGGTTGAGGTAACGTGGCAGAAATACTGGTCTGAGAGGAATCTTTATAAAACAGAATTAAATACCTCCCTGAAGAAATTTTACTGTCTTGAGATGTTCCCTTACCCCTCTGGTGAGATACACATGGGTCATGTAAGGAACTATGCCATCGGTGATGTGATAGCACGGTATAAGAGGATGCGTGGCTATAATGTCCTCCACCCCATGGGATGGGATGCATTCGGACTTCCTGCAGAGAATGCAGCAATAAAACACGGTGTACATCCATCTGAATGGACCCACAAGAACATTGATAAGATGAAAAGACAGATCAACCGAATGGGGTTTAGCTATGATTGGGAAAGGGAAGTGACAACCTGCAGGCCGGAATACTACAAATGGAACCAGTGGTTTTTCCTGAAGATGCTCCAAAAGGGTCTTGCCTACAGAAAGGATTCTTATGTGAACTGGTGTCCTTCCTGTGGAACAGTCCTTGCGAATGAACAGGTTATAGATGAGAAGTGCTGGAGGTGTGAGAGCAATGTTGTCCAGAGGGAGCTTGAACAATGGTTCTTAAAAATTACCCATTATGCGGAAGATCTCTTGCAGGCTTGTGATGAGATGAAGGGATGGCCTGAAAAGGTTGTTACCATGCAAAGGAACTGGATTGGCAAGAGCACAGGGGTTGAGGTTGATTTCAGGATTGAAGGTACAGAAGAAAAAATGAGGATATTTACTACACGTCAAGATACACTCTTTGGTGCAACATTTGTCTGTATTGCGCCTATGCACCCTCTTGCTGACAGGCTTGTGTCAGATAAAGAAGGACTCGGTAAGGTAAGGGCACGATACGGCCGGATGGATGAAAAATATGGGCTCTTCACAGGCTTCTATGCAATAAATCCGATGAACAATGAGAAGATACCTGTTTATGTGGCGAATTTTGTTCTTATGGAATATGGCACAGGTGCAATTATGTCCGTGCCTGCCCATGACCAGAGGGATTTTGAATTTGCTCAGAAATACGACATTCCTGTAAGGGTAGTTATTGTTCCTGAAAACAGAACACAGAACACAGAGCACAGAGCACAGGAGACAACCCCCCCTCCCCCCCTCCTGCAAGGTGAGGGGATTGTTTCTTATGCTCCCTCCCCCTCGAACTCTAATCCCCCCACCCCCCCTTTGTCAAAGGGGGGGTGGGGGGGATTTGTCATAGGGGGGGAAGGGGGGATTACCGAGGCCTATGAAGACGAGGGTATTCTTGTAAACTCTGGTCAATTCAGTGGATTAAGGAGTGATATTGCGAGGCAGGAGATAGCAGCGTTTATTGAAGGGAACGGACTCGGCAAAAGTGTTGTTAATTATAAACTCCGTGACTGGGGTATCTCACGTCAAAGGTACTGGGGCACGCCGATTCCCGTGGTCTACTGTGATCAATGCGGTATCGTGCCTGTGCCTGAAAAGGACCTCCCTGTCATACTCCCCGAAGATGTACGGTTCACAGGCAAGGGTGGCTCTCCACTTCTTGAATCAGAAAAATTTTTATATACGGTTTGCCCAACATGTGGTGGAAAGGCAAGGCGTGAGACTGATACAATGGACACCTTTGTTGACTCATCATGGTATTTCGTCCGCTACTGTTTCAAAAAAGGGGAGATTGCGTTAGACTCCGAACTCCGAACTTCTAACTCCGAACTCAAATACTGGATGCCGGTTGACCAGTATATAGGTGGAGTTGAGCATGCAGTATTGCATCTGCTTTACTCGCGATTTTTCACAAGGGTCTTGCGTGACCTTGGACTTATCAATTTCAGCGAACCATTCACAAACCTTCTGACTCAAGGGATGGTCATAAAAGATGGTGCGAAGATGTCTAAGTCAAAGGGCAATGTGGTTGACCCGAATTATCTACTGCAAAAATATGGCGCAGATACGGCAAGGTTGTTCTCGCTTTTCGCGGCTCCCCCTGAAAGAGACCTTGATTGGTCAGATAAGGGTGTCGAGGGTGCATACAGGTTCTTGAACAGGCTTTGGGGAATCGTTTACAAAAATCGTGAGGCGTTAAGCGTAAAGGGTAAGGAGAAAAAAGAATCAATGTATCGCCTCACGTCTTACGCCTTACGCCTCTACCGTAAATCTCATCAGACAATCAAGAAGGTTACAACAGATATTGAGCGTGAGTTCCATTTTAATACCGCAATAGCTGTATTGATGGAACTGGTAAATGAGATAACCTCATTTGAGCCTCAATCTGATGAAGACCGGGCAGTATTCAGATTTGCAATAGAGACAGTATTGCTTCTTCTTTCACCATTTTCTCCACACATTGCAGAAGAGCTGTGGGAGGCGATAGGGAACAAGCCAGGCATATTCGAACAGAAATGGCCTGAATGGGATGATGAGGCTGCAAAAGAGGAAGAGATAGAACTGGTTATTCAGGTGAACGGTAAACTGAGATCGAAACTTATGATACCCCTTGGCCTTTCTGATGATGGGATCAAAGAAAGGGCACTTGAGGAACAAAGGATAAAAGAGATTATTGGCGGTAAGACAATCAAAAAGGTTATTGTGGTAAAGGGGAAGCTGGTAAATATAGTGACTGGCTATTAAATAATGTTAAAGAGCACAGAACACAGAGCACAGAGCACAGAACACAGACTTTCACCCCCTCCCTTGCCCTCCCCCCTCGAGGGGGAGGGATGGGTGGGGGGCACCTGTTTCATCTGTATTCTGTTTTCTGTGTTCTGTTTTCTGTCTTTTGTGGGTTGTGGTTATACAATCCATGGCAAAACATCTCTGCCTTTTGATTCAATACAGATCGGTAAGATAGAAAATAGGACCTTTGAGCCAAAACTCCAGGATAAACTATATAAGGCACTCACAGAAGAGTTTCTGAAACAGGGTGTTGCTGTTCATCAGGGTGCACAGTACACTATAAGCGGTGTAATCAATTTGTTCGAGTTAAAGATTCTGTCAGAAAAGGGAGGCACGGCGGTAGAATATGAGGTTAGCATGAAAGGAGATTTCATACTCATAGAGCCTTCAGGACAGATGAAAGATTTCAGGGGAATAGGCTCCCCATTCATTGTCTCTTTTCAGGGGTCAGGCTCGATGGAAGATGTGATTGCATTGAAAGAGCGTGCGTCAGAAAAAGCTGTAAGAGACATGGCAATGGAATTAGTTGCTATCCTTATTTACAGTAAGTAATGCATTAACCACAGAGGGCACAGAGAAAGACAGAAATAGAGTTTTTAAAACAAAGAAAATCTTTAATTTTTTCTCTGTGTTCTCTGTGGTTTAAAAATGTTTTTTTGGGGGTTTACAGATGAGCTACCAGGCATTTTTACAGGAAATAGAAAAAGGTATGCCTTCTAAGGTTTATCTTCTGTCTGCAACAGATCCATTTCTCCACAGGGAGGCTGTTGGGGCAATAAAGAGCTTGATACCTGATGAAGAGAGAGACTTTACGTTCCATATATTCGATATTTCGTCGGTGGGCAAGGAGGATATATCACTCGAGCAGATAGTAGATGTAGCGAATACCTTCTCTTTCTTTAGAAAAAAGAGATTCCTTATCCTGGAAAATTTCCATAAGATTTTACAAAAAGACCTTAAAAAAATAGAGTCATACATCGCCAATCCATCACCGGATTCAGTGCTTATCATGCTTCATGAGGGTACATTAAAAAAAGGACTGAGAGAAAGTCTCGGGAAAACAAAATGTATTCCCCTTGATATAAGGGAAACAGAGATTCCCCCCTGGTTAAAGCAGAAGGCACGGTTGTATGGTTTAGAAATATCAGATGGGGTAGCTGACTATCTCATGGGACTTATTGGTCCTGACCTCGGCCTCTTATCAGCAGAGATAGATAAGATTTCTTTGCTCGGAAAGAAGAGGATAGATGTGAATGATATCTCTGATATCATTGTAGGAGGGGGAAGTTATAACCCGTTTGACCTTGTAGATGCCCTCGACAAAAAAGATCCTGATAGGGCATTTAAAATTTTCAAATCCTTGCGGGAGACAACAGAAGTTTACAGCCTCATCGGAGTTCTCAATTGGCAATATGGACGTAACCTGTCTTTCATACAGAGAACCAAAGGACATGAATACCTGATCAGGGTATTAGAGCTTCTCAAGAGCGCAGATATAGATATAAAAAGCTCTGGAAGAAACTTCCCTATGGAATATCTGATGGTTAAGCTGCTTCGGCTTTAGACAGGGCGTTTACTTTTTTGGTAAGTCGAGAGATATTCCTTGATGCAGTGTTTTTATGAATAACACTCTTTGATGCTGCCTTGTTCAAAGTACGGATTGCCTCGATAAGTGCCTTACCCGCATCTTCTCTATTTCCTGATGCTATGGCCGACTCAACCTTCTTTAAAACAGTTTTAACAGCAGAGCTTACAGCTTTATTGCGAAGATTGTTTTTTACAGCCTGTCTCGCCCTCTTTATGGCTGAGAGATTTTTCTTCGGTCTTGCTTTAGCTGGCAAATCAAACCTCCTAATAAGTTTACTCTGAATTTCACAAGGGAGTAGCCGCAACCTTTAGGTTGCGTGTATTGAAAAAAGTTTAAAACGCAGGCTAAAGCCTGCGGCTACAATATTTTCCTTAACTTATTTAATACCATAAAAAAGGTTAAAAAATCAATATTACACCATACATCATGCGTAACAGTTGTTATGGGTTTTGTGTTAAGATTTATCCATGAAGAAGTACAAACCTGTATCTCTGAAATCAGTCAAGACCTATTCCATTGCAAAGAGAAATAGCAAGGTTTTACTGAATGCCCTTGCAATACCCTCTGTAAAGGGAGAAACCTTTAGGAATTTTCTTCATAAACTCCCTAATATCCTCGCTGTCAATGATTTCAGAGATGTTGTCAAGGCTATTGTGAGGGCAAGACAGGACCGCAGACCTGTTATCCTCGGCATGGGAGCACATCCCATAAAGGTTGGTCTTTCACCCGTGATTATTGACCTGATGCGAAAAGGAGTTATAACTGCCATAGCAACAAATGGTGCATGTATTGTTCATGATTTTGAGCTTTCCTTTATAGGCCATACTTCTGAAGACGTTGGAAAAGAATTATGCAGCGGAAACTTTGGCATGGCACATGAGACAGGAAGGTATCTGAACAGGGCTATAAAAGAAGGGATACGGAAGGGATACGGCATAGGAAGGTCTGTTGGTGAGATGATACGAACCAGCAAATTCAGGTTCAAGGGAGCAAGTATTTTTGCCTCTGCCTGTGAGCTTGATGTTCCCGCAACCGTGCATGTTGCTGTTGGAACAGATATTATTCATATGCATCCTGATGCTGATGGCTCTGCAATAGGGGAAGGGAGCTTCAGGGATTTCAAACTGTTCACATCTGTTATCTCTGACCTTGAAGGCGGTGTATACATCAATCTCGGTTCTGCTGTTATTCTACCAGAGGTCTTTTTGAAGGCATTGACCATAGCACGAAATCTTGGCAACAAAGTCGAACACTTAACAACGGTGAATATGGACTTTATCCAGCATTATAGACCCTACGAGAATGTTCTCAGGAGGCCGACCATAGATAAGGGATCTTCTTATGCCCTCACAGGACATCATGAGATCATGTTCCCACTATTGGCAGCAGCGATAATCGAAGAGATTGAGTGGATATAAGTATTTTAACGTAAGAACCAATTCATTAACTTTTCATCATAATACAACGTGTGTATGTATCTATCACTCCCCTTGACCCTGAAGAACCTCTTCCTTACTCTGCCGGCATCTTCTTCGATCCACATTTTTAAAATCTCAATTATTTCTATTTTCTCACCATCAATAGAAATTGATCTCGGACTTTCTTCGCCTTTATAACCCGAATAAGAGATTACTTCAATCTTTCTGGCTGTCATGTTACATGGATGCTGGTTGAAAGCTCTGGCTTTCAGTCGGAGATGAAAGCCAGCTATATGAATAAAAAGTTTTCCTTGTATGGAAGCCCCGACTTTTAGTCGGGTAGCTTTACTTTGCAGTACTCTGTAACTCTTCCTCCACCTTCTCAATTAAAAAGATCTTCAAGAGAGACTGATAGGGGATATCTCTCTTATTGGCAAGCATCTTGAGATGTTCAAGAAGAGATTCAGGCAATCGGATAGAAATAGTCCTTGTAGAAGGCTTCAGGTTTGAAAAGAGTACTTTTTTCGCTTTTGAATAGTCAATATGCTCCGTAGAGTCATGAGTTGACCAGAATTCAAATTCCTGTTCTTCAGTCTTGAATTTTGGTATCTTTTTCAATTTGCTCATATACTTTCCTCTCTTTTCTGCTCATATTATCCCTTGAAATTGAAATTATATGTGCAGGAATATAATATATCCTAAACCCTCATGAGCCTTTGGCTCACAAAGGGACGTGGAAATAATAACACCCTCCCTATACCTCTCCCATCAAGGGAGGGGAGAGAAGAGAGACAATTCCCTCTCCCCTGGCGGGAGAGGGATAGGGTGAGGGGGTATTTTCGGGACAAATATATGAGGAAAAGACATGTATAACATCATAAGTTTTACAGGGATATTCATACTTATGGCCTGCGCATGGGTGCTTTCTTCAAACAGAAAGGTAATTAACTGGCGCGTCATCCTCTGGGGAACTTTGCTTCAACTCATATTCGCACTTTTTATTTTCGTTATACCTATAGGCTCACAAATATTTCTTTACATAAACGATGCTGTAGTAAACGTTCTTGACAGTGCAACCGCCGGGACGAAGTTTCTTTTCGGCAGGCTTGCCCTTCCCCCAGGTACTAAGAATGAGGCTGGTGAAGAGTCTTTAGGTTTCATCCTTGCATTTCAGGCCCTTCCCACGATTATATTTTTTGCGAGCCTTATGGCAGTACTTTACTACATTGGTGTAATGCCGAGGCTTATAAAGTTCTTCTCAAAGATTTTTACAAAACTCATGAGAATAAGCGGTGCGGAATCACTCAGCGTATCGAGCAATATCTTTGTCGGCGTTGAGGCAAACATGACTGTGCTCCCACATCTCAGGAGTATGACCCGTTCTGAATTCTGTACGATACTTGCTGCAGGCATGTCAACAACCGCATCAAATGTTCTGGCACTTTATGTATTCCTCCTACAAAAACAATTTCCAACAATAGCGGGCCATCTCGTATCTGCATCCATTCTTTCTGCAATTGCTGCAATCGTGATGTCAAAGATCATAATGCCTGAAACGGAAAAACCTGAGACATTGAGTATGAACATCGAACCACACTATGCAAGAGAGTCTACTTTCATGGAAGCAATCATAAACGGTGCAAATGAAGGCGTTAAGATGGTCATCGGAATAATGGCACTTCTTCTCGCATTTCTCGGCATCGTGGCACTGATAGATTTTCTTCTTTCTGGTATGGGCTTAAGGATAAATAACCTTATGGGTATTCAGATAGACTGGTCATTAAAGGGTATCTTAGGTTATTTGTTCTATCCCTTTGCACTTATTGTAGGTGTTCCACCGTCAGATGCCTTTGAGATAGCAAAACTCATAGGAGAAAGGGCAGTCCTCACTGAGGTGAAGTCATATCAAGACCTTGCATTACTTCTTTCTACAGGTGCTCTAAAGAATCCCCGCTCAGCAGTCCTTGCTGCCTATGCCCTCTGTGGTTTTGCTCATATCGCCTCACTCGCAATATTTGTAGGTGGCACAGCAGCCCTTGTTCCTGAAAGGACAAAAGACATTTCTCAAGTAGGTTTCAGAGCGCTCATTGCAGCAACCCTTGCCTGTCTTATGACTGCTGCAGTAGCCGGAACATTCTTTACAGAAGGCTCTATACTGTTAGGTAAATAAACTACCCCACAGCAGAGCTACGAGGAATTTTTTTGATTAAGATGATAATGGGACAAACGGGGTCAGGTCTTGCAATATCACTTTCTGCTGTCCGCAGTTATTCGTTTTACTTTTCTGAGATGTTATATTGCAAGACCTGACCCCGTTCTTTGCCTACGCTCTTTTTTTCATGTTTTTCTTGCGTCTGTTAGAGAACTGTTCCTTACTTGTCGGCGGCCTTAAAAAACCATTGTTTTGCTACAGGTTCCCCTTCTTTCTTAACTCTTTAACAATGCCTTCAAACTCCCTGAACCCTATTATCTTTTTGCCCCTGTATGGGTTCAGCACAAGCAAGTCCTTGTCTCCTGTTACAATATAGTCCGCCTTTCCGCGAATGGCCGTCTCAAGGATAAAGTTATCTTTCTCATCTCTGCAATCTTTTATACTATGATGAATCTCGACTATTATGGCGGTTTTATAGATAAGAGACAAGAATTCGTCGATGTCATCAGTGGAAAAATGCTTGCGAAATTTCGGCCTTCTTAGAACAGTTGTTATTTCCTCCAACTGCTCATCAGACGTGACTACCTCAAGCAGACCATCAAAGATATAATCGTCCAGTCCGGTAAGGAGTTTACCAATAAGAAAACTGAGCCAAATATTTGTGTCAATGACTGCCTTCACTTGTATCTTGCAGACCTTACATTTTCGACCTCTTTTGTAATCTCATTATATGAAATAGGGATGTCTTTTTTTGCTGAAAGTAATTTCTTAAAGCGTTTTTTCAATGTTAAGCTGTCGAGATACCGCGCGAGGTCTTCTTTTTCTTTAATGGAAAACTGAGAAATTAAACCCTTCACCTGATTAACATCCATCTTTATCGTCGCTGGCATAGCAGTTACCTCCTAAAAAGTCCTTTAGATTTATTATAGCCTAACCTGCTTTTTCTTTCTTAGTCTCTTTTTCATCTCTGTCTTTTTCCGTGCTGTGGACTTGCGGGGTATTCTCAAATCTTTTCAATGTCAAATCTCGATTTGTCAAAAAGACTACGTTCATAAAGATCAGACTTTGCACGCAATGCACTGAATTTCAATTTTGGGGACACCATA
>VGWY01000047.1 GCA_016873575.1 Nitrospira sp.
AATGGACATCTTCTCAGGATGAGTTCTATAATTTAACACAGAAAAAAGGTGGGGAATAAACCTGAAACTGTGTGGGGAATAAAATTGAAACTCGAGACTTGACAATATTGTCTTGCATCTCCGTTGCAATTTGCCTTCTGTCTCGTTGTTCAATCGATAATAATTGGGATGATAGAGATTTGAGTTGTTCTGTTCGCTTTGCTACCAGATCCTCAAGATGTTCACGGTATTTCCTCAATTCTTCCTCTGCCCAATGCCTGTAAAGGGCTATCTCGATTGTTGCCTCCAACTCCCTTTTTTTGAACGGTTTAAGTATATATCCGCCAGGCTTTGTTATCTTTGCTCGCTGCAATATAGTGTCATCCCCATGTGCAGTAACATAGACCACTGGAATATTAAAGCGAGTATTGATTTGTTCGGCAGCTTGCACACCATCCATCCCCCTGCCTAACATAATATCCATCAGCACCAAATCTGGATGCGTCTCCTCTGCTTTTTTAATGGCTTCCTCTCCAGATTCAGCAACAGCAGCAACAGTATATCCCAAACTTTCTACCATGCTTATTAGATAATCTGCAACGATGCTTTCATCTTCAACAATATAGTATTTTTGCCTTCATCTTGTGTTCCTCTAAACCCTATTCATTAGTGATAATAATCTACACTATTTTAGTAATCTTGTGGAGTAAAAAGTACAGGAAACACTTCACACCATCACTGAAGCATCGGGCTGTGAGTTACTATGTGTACTGGTAATCTTTCCGGGAACTTCAAGAGGCGTTGGTAGGAGGAAGTATCGAGCAGAGGGCAGAAGCATCGCAGAGCGTTAACTTCAATGTGAAGGTGATTGAAGTGAGGTCCTGGCACGGGCTTGCTTCTCGTTGCAAGCTCAATGACAGTCCCGCCCTATGATTCTTAAAATGGTTCCGGTTCGCTGCTGAACGGCGGCTCTTTTGCGGATTCCTCTTTGGCCCTCCTCTCTGATACCACAAGCCAACCGTCCCAGGACCCGACCGGTACAAGGTCGATCTTGACCGACTTCTTCCCGTCGTCCTTCTCCATCAAGATACCGACATTTCCCCATCTTGCCTTGCCACTTTTATTGCAGATTTTTTTCAGAGTTACAGGAAAAAATTTGATATAATGTAAATAAGCTGTCACAGGAGGGTCTATGCAAGTAAATTGGAGGGATTATATAGAAAGCACGCCCGATGTGCTTCGAGGCAAGCCAAGAATAAAAGGAACAAGGATACCAGTCAGTCTTATCCTTGGATATTTGGCAGCCGGAAATACTTTTGAGGAAATTATTGAAGAATATCCTGATCTCACAAAAGAACAGATTGCTGCATGTTTAGATTTTGCTCGCGAGCTTTCAGAATTTGAAGTAGCAGCAGTATGAGTTTGAGGTTCTTTGCTGACCAGTGCATTTCAAATTATGTTATCCAAACACTTCGAAGTGCTGGACATGAAATTTTTCGATTGAGAGATCATATATCACCAGATTCGTCAGACCATGTGGTGATAACAAAAGCCCAGGAACTTGATTGCATTTTAGTTTCTTTAAACGGAGATTTTACCGATATAATTACTTACCCGCCCAAAAATTATAAGGGAATCATCTCTCTTCAAGTAAAAAATCATCCAGAGATCACACCTCAACTCATGGAAAGGTTGAAAAAATATTTATCAACTCATCAAGACATGAACTACTACAAAGGTAAACTGTTTATCATAGAAGTACATCGAATTAGAATTAGAGAGTAACTTTAATACACTCCCCTATCAAGAGTCCTGTATTGAATCGCCTCTGAAACATGATGGGATTGGATATCTTCTGATGCCTCAAGGTCTGCAATGGTTCGGGAGAGTTTCAATATCCTCGTATATGCCCTCGCAGACAGGCCGAGCTTCTGCATGGCTGTTTCAAGGAGTGATTGGGCATCAGGTCTTAACCTACAATATTTTTTGACATGTCTTGTCTTCATCTGTCCGTTGGAATAGATTTTCTTATCATCCTTAAAGCGTTCAAGTTGAATATTTCTTGCCGAAATAACCCGTTTCCGAATATCTTCTGATTTCTCTCCGGAATACTCTGTTGTTAATTCCTTATAAGGCACTGCCGGGACATCAATGTGAATATCAATCCTGTCAAGAAGGGGACCTGAAACCCTGTGCCTGTAGCGATGTATCTGACCCGGAGTACATGTACACTGATGCCGTAAATCGCCCCAGAAACCACATGGGCAGGGGTTCATGGCAGCAACAAGCATAAATGCTGCTGGATATGTTATTGATGCGACTGCCCTGGAAACAGTCACTTCTCCACTTTCCAGTGGTTGTCTGAGAACTTCAAGGACATTCCTCTTGAATTCAGGCAACTCATCTAAGAAAAGCAGTCCATTATGGGCAAGACTCACCTCCCCTGGCTTCGGAATCTGTCCCCCACCGATTAATGCGACATCTGATATTGTATGGTGCGGTGAGCGGAAAGGTCTTGTTGCGAGTAAAGGCTGTCCATCCCTTAGAAGGCCGGCAACGCTATGTATCCTTGTTGTCTCTAATGCCTCATCAAATGTCAGACCTGGAAGGATAGTCGAAAGCCGCCTGGCAAGCATTGTCTTCCCAGAACCAGGCGGTCCAATCATCAGCACATTATGCCCGCCTGCAGCAGTAACCTCAAGTGCTCTTTTGGCATGTTCCTGGCCCTTCACCTCAACAAAATCATCCTCGTACATTGCATTTTCTTCCATAGCCTTATAAATATCTATGTCGTAAGGTTTCATGAAATTGCTATCCCTCATAAATTCAATGACCTCAGGGAGGCTTTTTAATCCAAATACAGGTATCCCCTGAACAACTGCAGCCTCTGGTGCATTCTCCTCAGGAAGGATAATCCCCTTTAAACCGAGAGCCCTTGCTCTCATTGCCATTGATAAAGCACCCCTGACAGGCTTGATCTTTCCATCAAGTGAAAGCTCACCTGTAAAGAGATACCCATCGACTGAACCAACTTCAATCACACCTTCTGCTACAATAATCCCAAGGGCAATCGGTAGGTCAAAAGATGAGCCCTCCTTCTTCAAGTCTGCAGGTGCGAGATTAACGGTTATCTGCTTGAGGGGAAAATGAAAACCGATATTTTTCAATGCAGACCTGACCCTGTCCCTTGACTCTTTCACAGCAGCATCAGGCAGGCCAACTAAAGAAAAATGAGGGAGTCCTCTCGATGTGATATCGACTTCAACAACTACAGCATGGGCTTCAATACCAATGATACTTGCACTGAGGACCTTGGATAACATGGGTAGATTATATTTTTAACCGAGTTCAAAATGCAATATGTTAAAATTATAAGATTTGTGCAAAACTATCTTAACCACAGAGAACACAGATATACAAGATGCAGGACAAATCCCCCTCAGTCCCCCTTTACTAAAGGGGGATTTAAGGGGGATTACAAAATCATGAATCATGTATCGTGTATCATATACTCTGTGAACCCTGTGGTGAGAATGAGGAGATTAGATGGCAAAGGTACCGGTAAGCATTGAAGAAGAGATGAAGTGCTCCTACCTTGATTACGCAATGAGCGTAATCATTGGGAGAGCACTTCCTGAGGTCAGAGACGGGCTGAAGCCTGTCCAGCGAAGAATTCTGTACGCAATGTTCAGGGAGGGCCTTCTTCCCGGAAGGAAATATTCGAAATCTGCTGGAGTGGTAGGAGAGGTCCTCAAGAAATATCATCCCCATGGTGATACAGCGGTTTATGATGCGATGGTTCGACTTGCGCAGGACTTTAATATGCGATACCCACTTGTAGACGGACAGGGCAACTACGGCTCAATAGACGGAGACCCGCCGGCTGCTTACAGGTATACAGAGGCAAGACTTGCAGCAATTGCCGAGGAACTCCTATCTGATATAGATAAAGAGACTGTGGACTTTATCCCGAATTTTGATGAGACAACAGACGAACCTGTTATCCTGCCATCAAGGGTCCCAAATTTAATCGTAAATGGCTCATCTGGCATTGCAGTTGGTATGGCTACAAATATCCCTCCACATAACAGTGGAGAGATTATCGATGGACTCGTGCTGCTGCTCGAAAATCCTGATGCTAAGCTGAAAGACCTGATGTCTCATATAAAGGGCCCTGATTTCCCAACTGGCGGGATTATTCACGGCACTGATGGGATTCTCCAGGCATATAATGAGGGGAGAGGACTTATTAAAGTCAGGGCAAAGGCAAGGATCGAACGTGAGTACAGGGGGGGAGAGAATATCATCATTACAGAGCTTCCATATCAGGTGAACAAGGCAAGGTTAATCGAGAAAATGGCCGAGCTTGTGAGAGAAAAAAGGATCGAAGGGATATCTGAAATAAGGGATGAATCTGACAGGGATGGTATCAGGGTTGTGCTGGAATTGAAACGGGGTGAGATGGCACAGGTTATTCTGAATAACCTTTATAAACATACACAGATGGAGAGCACCTTCGGGATAATCATGCTGGCCCTCGTGAATGGTCAGCCCCGCGTACTGGATTTAAAGAAACTTCTGAACTATTTCCTGCAACACAGGCGGGACGTCGTCCTGAGGAGAACCCGCTTTGAGCTGAGGAAGGCTGAAGAGAGGGCACATATCTTAGAAGGACTAAAGATTGCACTCGACCACCTTGATGAGATAATCGCACTTATCAGAAGATCAAAGACACCTGAAGAAGCAAGAATTTCTTTGATGAGGGATTACCCGTTATCAGAGATACAGGCACAGGCTATTCTTGATATGAAACTCCAGAGGCTTACAGGACTTGAGCGAGAGAAGATAATAAACGAACTCAAGGACATATTGAAAGAGATCGAGAGGCTCAAGGCAATACTGGGAAGTAAAGCACTCGTTTCACAGATTATTAAGGATGAACTTCTCGAGATCAAGAACAAGTATGCAGATGATAGAAGGACAGAGATTACATCAGAAACGAAGGAAATTACCATAGAGGACCTTATAACGGATGAGGAGATGGTCATTACCCTTTCTCACCAGGGATACATAAAGAGGAATCCCTTAAGCGCTTACAGGAGCCAGCGTCGCGGAGGAAAGGGACTTATTGGTATGGAAACAAAGGAAGAGGATTTTGTTAACGAGCTCTTCATAGGCGCAACACATGATTATATGCTTTTCTTCTCTAATCTTGGTCGCCTCTACTGGCTGAAGGCTTACCAGATTCCCGAGGCAGGCCGGGCTGCAAAAGGGAAGGCACTTGTGAATCTGCTTGCCCTTTCAGAAGGTGAGAGGATTACAACGGCACTCCCTGTGCGTGACTTCAAGGAAGGCTTTCTCGTGATGTTCACAAAGAATGGTATCGTAAAAAAGACCGCTCTTGAGAAATACAGTAACCCGCGAGGAAAGGGGGTTATTACCATTACCCTCGATGGAGGAGATGAACTGATTGCTGTAAGAAAGACAGATGGGAAAAGCGATCTTATCATAGGAACGAGAGGCGGCCTTTCAATACGATTTAATGAGGAGGATGTGCGTGATACAGGTCGCACTGCAATGGGTGTTAAAGGCATCAGACTTATGAAGGGAGATGAGGTCGTCTCAGCAGAAGTGGCAGGGGAAAAGACAGCCCTTCTTACCGTTACAGAAAAGGGACTTGGAAAGCGTTCAAAGATAGAGGAATATCCTGTTCAAAGTCGTGGAGGTAAAGGGGTTATCTCAATAAAAACTATTAAGAAGGGTGGTAAAGCAGTAGGACTTATGCAGGTAAGAGATGAGGATGAGGTTGTAATGATAACCAGTTCAGGAAAACTTATAAGAACCCTCGCAGGTAATATTTCCCTCCATGGAAGGAACACTCAGGGAGTGAGGCTCATGGATGTCGAGGGTGAAGATAAGGTTGTAAGCATCGGCAAGGTAGTTGAGAGGGATTGAGATGTGTTATCTGTGATGTCAATAACCATTCCGGATAAGATGTCTCTTTCAATGACCGCACTCAAAAGTCTGTTGCACATATAGCAAAATGTTACTAAATGTCATGCTGAACTTGTCGTAGCGACTCTCAGCGAAGACTCGCATCGAGTTTCAGGGTCTCATAACATATTGATTTTATTAGATGCTGAAATAAGCCTGCCCTGAAGAGATTCTGAACCAAGTTCAGAATGACACTTTCAGGGTTCAGCATGACATATAGCACTCTTTTATGACTTTTGCAAGAGCCTCACTTATCCCAAATCCCGATATAGAAAGTTGTCATTGCGAACGAAGTGAAGCAATCTCGCATTTCAGCGCTGAGATTGCCACGTACCCTTCGGGTACTCGCAATGACAGATAGATAAAGGGTCTCTGATTTCTATCTCTGTTTTTAAACTTATTCTGCAATTTATGACTTCTTGCATTATTTATAAATGGTCGCTGTCCCTCTTTCCCCCCGCATTTCTATCTCTGTATTTGGATATGGAGCCTCCATTGCTTCACATATCCTTCTTATGCTATCTTTTAAATAGATATTTTCAAAAAGCAACAGGAGGTGAAAAATGCAAAGCATAGCAAAATCCGCAAAACCCAAATATCTGATTGACGAAAAAGGAAATAAAAAAGGAATTGTCCTTAACTTCAGGGAATACAATAAAATCCTTGAATTGATTGAGGACCTCGAAGATTCAAATGACCTTCTCAGGGCAGAGAGGGAAGCAACCTCTTTTATCCCATATGACAAATTCCGCAAGACCTGGCTTAAAAATTGATTTATAAGATAATAATTGAAAAAAAAGCTCGTAAAGAAGCGGCCGATATCCCTGAGAAATATAGAGCTTCTATTGACAGTGGAATTCTTTCTCTCGCATCCAATCCAAGACCCCATGGGGCTAAGAAGCTCACTGAAAAAGAAGGCTATCGTATTCGTTCCGGTAACTACCGCATCCTCTATACGATAGATGATAAAGCAAAGATTATTGTTGTTTACAGAATAAAAATTAAAGGTAAATCTACTTACAAATAACATAAAACTTGCTCCTTCTCCGTTTCCCTGTTGTTGTCTCTATTTTCAACCTTTATCCCTCAACCTTCATCCTTTCCTTTAAATCCTTAAACTCCTGTTAGAGCACCCTTCGACAGGCTCAGGGTGACAATTCAAGACTTTTGCAAGACCCTCATGTGGTTATTATACATAGCGTCATAAATAATGCCGCATTATTGTCATTCCCGCAAGCGAAGCGTGTCGGGAATCCTTCTTAAGAAGCAGAAAGATTCCGGACAAGCCGGAATGACAGCCTATAACGAGCATGTTATGAGCAAAGATTTATAACGCTCTGTATAAAATGACCTGATGGTTATCTGCTCTCTTTTAGTTTCGAAAAATCGGCGATTTGATAGGCGGTTGTCCATATCTCTTTGAGCAATGCCAGTCTGTTCTGTTTTATCTCATCCCTTTTATCCATGACAAGGACACGGTCGAAGAATTGATTAACAGGGTCGTTTAACGAGGAAAGCAGTTGAATAGCATCATAATACTTCCTGTTTTGAAGTAACCCTGTTAATCCTGACCTGACAGAATCAAGACTTTCTTTAAGCTTCTTCTCAGATTCTTCTATCAGGAGTTCTGTCTTTAATTCAAGAATCTCTGCCTTTGGGATGATATTATTCACACGTTTAATTGCAAGTAGAAAATTATCATATTCTGCGAGTTCTTTGAATTTCTGTAAAGCATTCAGCCTTTCTTTTATATCCTTCAGTTGTAAATCAAGTGATAGCGGAAGGATTGAGTATATCAGATCAGTACCGTATCCCTGATCGGAAAATACAGATTCAAATCTCTGCTCAAAAAATTGAAGGATATCCTTCCTTACTTCTGCAAAATCCTTTATGTTTGAGAGATTTTCTAATGCCTTATCAATAAGGTCTTTTATTGATATGTCATGGCCTTTGTCTAAGATTATAGCGATGATTCCCAGTGCCTGTCTTCTCAGTGCAAAAGGGTCTTCCGATCCTGTAGGGATAAGTCCTATAGAAAAGAAGGCAGCGATGTTGTCTATCTTATCAGCAATACTGAGAAGTGCTCCGATTTCTGTCTGTGGAAGCTTTCCACCTGAATGTGCTGGTAGATAGTGCTCTTCTAATGCCTTTGCTACCTCGCTGTCTTCTCCATCAAGTATTGCATAGTACTTACCCATGATTCCCTGTAGTTCCGGGAACTCCCTGACGCTCCCTGTTATGAGGTCTGTTTTTGAAAGCCATGCAGCACGGCTGAGCTTATCTTTTTCTGATGGCAAAAACCTTCCGGCAAGAAACTCTGCAATAGAGGCTATTCGTTTTGTCTTTTCGTAGAGACTCCCAAGCCCGTCATGGAAGGTAACCTTTTTAAGATCCTCAATCCTTTCATAAAGTGGTTTTTTGCTGTCTTCTTCAAAATAAAATCGTGCATCCTCAAACCTTGCCTTGATGACTCGCTCAGCACCTACCCTTACGGCCTCTGCATTGTCTACCTTTGTATTGCTGATGACTATAAAGTTATTGGTAAGCTTGCCTTCGTTATCTTTTATGGCGAAATATTTCTGATGATCCTTCATAACAGTAATAAGTAATTCCTTGGGCAGTTTGAGATAATCTTCAAGAAAGCTACAGAGAACAGGAACAGGATATTCGACAAGAAAATTAACTGTCTCAATGAGTTCTTCATCTTCTACAGGCATTCCCCCTGCTTGAGCAGACAGTCTCCTGATGCCATCGAGAATTATATGTTTTCTCTCATAGTGATCAAGGATTACGGATTTGTTCTTAAGGGAATCTTTATACGTCGAAATCTCTTCTACTTTAAATGAACCGGGTGAAAGAAAACGGTGCCCTCTTGTCATGTTACTGCTCTTTATTTCATCAATCTCAAAATGGACGACATCATTTCCGAACAGGGCTAATAGCCAATGGATAGGCCTGGCAAACCTCATACTGCCGTTGCCCCATCTCATGGTCTTCGGAAAACGTATTGAAAGGACAAGCCTCTTGAATACTTCTGGAAGGAGGTCTTTGACAGGTATCCCCTTTTCTTCAATTACTGCGACAACATATTCGCCTTTGTCTTTGCTTTTTATCGTAAGGCTTTCAACACTGACACCCTGGGTTTGTGCGAATCCTATAGCTGCCTTAGTAGGTCTGCCGTCTTTATCAAATGCTGCCTTTTTGGGAGGGCCAAATATTTCTTTTACACGAGCCTCTTGCATTACTGGTAATCCAGTAGCGATAAGGGAAAGCCTCCTCGGCGTTGCATAGGTCTGTATTTCTGAAAAATCAATATAGGTTTCTTTTAAAAAAGTGGCAGCATTTTCCTTCAACCCCTGTATTGCTCCTGGCAAGAATCTTGCCGGTATTTCCTCTGTACCAATCTCTAAAAGAAGTGATGAGTGATGAGTGATGAGTGATGAGTTATTTCCGATAGTGTTATTCATTATTGTCTTTGATCCTTTAAACTTTGAACTTTCAACTTTTTAATACAAACGCAATAAATAAAGGTACATCACCCCCACCCTAACCCTCCCCCCTTGAGGGGGAGGGGAGGGTGGGGGGTAAGCTGAATTAATGCGTTTGTATTAGTAAAGGGAATCCCATATCTTCCCGTTGTTTGTAATATGCCTCTGCACAGAGCTTTGCAAGGTTTCTTACACGCGCAATGTATCCTGTCCTCTCTGTTACGGAAATTGCGCCTCTCGCATCAAGGAGATTAAAGGTATGTGAGCATTTTAAGCAGAACTCGTATGAGGGAAGTACAAGACCAAGCTTATTGAGTCTGATTGACTCTTTCTCACATGCATCGAACTGCTTCGATAAGAGTTCTGTATCAGCATAATCAAAATTAAACTTTGAAAATTCTACTTCATCAATATGATGTATTTCTCCGTATTGAATGCCATTGCACCAGGATAAATGAAATACATTATCCACTTCCTGAAGATACATGGCAATCCTCTCAAGCCCGTAGGTTAATTCAAGAGAAACAGGTTTAAGGTCAATCCCTCCGACCTGCTGGAAATAGGTGAACTGTGTAATTTCCATACCATCAAGCCATACCTCCCATCCAAGACCCCATGCACCGAGGGTAGGAGATTCCCAGTCATCTTCTACAAATCTGATATCGTGTTTGAGCGGATCTATTCCCAAATAGGAAAGACTTTCGAGATAAACCTCCTGACTATCAGGTGGAGATGGTTTCAGGATAACCTGATACTGATAATAATGTTGAAGCCTGTTTGGATTTTCACCATACCTTCCGTCAGTGGGCCTTCTCGATGGCTCAACATAGGCTGTTTTCCATGGCTCCGGCCCTAAAACCCTGAAGAACGTTGCAGGGTGGAAAGTGCCGGCACCTACCTCTAAATCATATGGCTGAAGCAGTACACAGCCTTTTTCTGACCAGAACTGGTGTAGTTTCAAAATCAATTCCTGAAAATGCATTAAGCCTCCCGAGAAAACAAAAATTTACTTCACCACAGAGAATACAGAGAAAATAAAATAGAACCGCATAGTCATTCTGGCTTGTCCGGAATCCTTCTTTTTCCCCGGAAAGATTCCCGTCAAGCGGGAATGACATATACTAATAAGTTCATAAGTAAAACCACATCATATGCGAATGTTGTCATTGTCCGGCTTGACTCCCGTAACGAGTACGGGACAGGCTCCTAATCCAGTCTTCCTGAGCCTGTCGAAGGATCTGGATTCCCCGATCGAGTCGGGGGATGACGGTTATGTGGCCTTACTTATGAGCTCCTTAGTAATCGAGCGATTTTTTAGAAATTTTTTGTAGCCGCAGGCTTTAGCCTGCGTTTCAAAATGAACCCATAAAATAAATAAAAAATTAAATAAAACCACGCAACCTAAAGGTTGCGGCTACATTTAAGAACATACTAAGGAGTTCATAAGTAATACCACATTGGCTGTCATCCCAGCTTGTCTGGAATCCTTCCGACTTGTTCGGAATCGTAAAGAAAGATGCTGGACAAGCCAGCATGACAAAATAGCTATAGGCATATGATCTTATTAGTAAGTAGTTCAATTTGAACAAAGAAAATCATAAAGGAAGGATTGCGGTTTTGTCAAATCTCTCTAAGAATTTTGTGGTATAATTTCCCCCATGGATAAAAAGATTCTCATGAAAGGAAATGAAGTAATTGCAGAGGCTGCAATTCAGGCAGGCTGTCGGTTCTATGCAGGATATCCAATAACACCCCAGAATGAGATACCTGAGTATATGTCCCGGAGGATGATAGAGGTAGACGGGGTCTTTATCCAGGCTGAAAGCGAGATTGCTGCAATAAATATGGTTTTTGGGGCATCTGCTGCAGGTGCAAGGGCGATGACCTCATCAAGTAGCCCCGGGATAAGTTTAAAACAAGAGGCAATATCATTCCTTGTGGGTGCAGAACTGCCTGCTGTCATAGTCAACATACAGCGGGGTGGTCCAGGTCTCGGGAATATCTCCGCAAGTCAGGCAGATTATTTTCAGGCTGTTAAAGGTGGAGGGCATGGTGATTATAAACTACTTGTATATGCACCCTATAATCTCCAGGAGTTGTGGGATCTCACAATGCTCGCTTTTGATAAAGCAGATGAATATAGAAATCCTGTAATGATACTTGGCGATGGTGTTGTTGGGCAGATGATGGAACCCTTTTATCAAACGCCCTATATAAGACCGGATCTTCCCGAAAAAGACTGGATACTCGATGGTTGCAGGGATAGAGAACCACGTGTAATAAAGTCTCTCTATATGGGAGATGGTGAACTTGAGATGCGAAACAACCTGCTTCAGAAAAAATATCAAAAGATGAGGGATTCCGAGATAATGTTTGAAGGCTACTATATTGAAGATTCTGAGGTTTTGGTAGTCGCATTTGGAATTGCTGCGAGAATTGCATTATCTTCTGTGATGAGATTGAGGCGTGAAGGATTGAAAGTCGGTCTTTTCAGACCTATTACACTTTTTCCATTCCCTGAAAAGGAACTCTTCATGCTTGCCGGAGGAAACAGGCGATTCATCACGGTAGAGATGAATGCTGGACAGATGGTGGAAGATGTGAGGCTATCTGTCAATGGGCAATCGGAAGTACTTTTTTACGGGAGACCCGGCGGGTCTATCATAACACCTGAAGAGGTTGAAGAAAAGATAAGGCTGGTATTCAATTACCAGCCTTATCTAGTGAAAAAAGACTTTACCATTTAATTCTATTGTTCTTTGTCCTTGCCCTCTGAATCTGTCATTTCAGTATCCTGTTGGGGGATGACTTCTTTGGTTAAACGTCGCTTTCTTTTCTCTTCCTGCTTTTTCAGGCGGGCCAGTTCTTTCCTTCTCTTGTCACTTTTAAATGCTCCAGCATGTCTTGCCAATGTAACCTCCTAATTTTTGATTAGCATTATATCAAATCATTTATCTTTTTGTCATTGCGAGGTCGTATCGGCAGTGGCAATCCGACAATCCCTGAGTCTATTCTGAGGGTTTGTAAATAGGTGTTTACTTTTTATTTTCAAACATGTTAATCTGCTATCGAAGTTTCAGAAAGTTTTTGTAACTGATAAGGCCGCAAAGACTTTTAGCTTTGTAGCCTTTTTTTGTTCAAGCAGAGTATATTCTGAAACTTTAGTTTATACGTAAGGAGGTAAAAGAATGGCTAAAGGAACAGTCAAGTGGTTCAATGAATCCAAGGGTTTTGGCTTTATCACAAGCGAAGACGGTAGCGATGTTTTTGTCCACTATTCTTCTATCCAGGGCAACGGATACAAATCTCTTGCCGAGGGTGATACAGTCAGCTTTGATATTGAAAAAGGCCCCAAAGGTCTCAAGGCAATCAATGTAACAAAGCTCTAATGAATTGTAAAAGTCCCCCTCCGAGGAGGGGGACTTTTACAATAACTAACTGATTTTATCAAACTCTTTCTGAAAGTACCCTGCTGTAAGGTCATCGAAAACACAGAATTCGATCAATTCAAGGCTGGTCTTTGGATTCTCCTTTATATAATTTAATGCCTCTTTCACCAGGGTCATTGCGCATCTGTCTTTCGGGAATCCAAAGATACCTGAGCTTATTGCAGGCATAGCTATGCTCTTCAAGCCCTTATCAGAGGCAAGCCTGAGACTATTTAAAACAGCATTTGTTAATTTATTATCTTCATCTCCTTCCCCCATCCTCGGACCGACTGCATGGATTACATACTTACAGGGAAGCCTGCCGGCACTTGTAATGGCAGCATTACCAACAGAGACAAAGCCGATTTTGTTGCTCTCTTCCTGAATAACCTGTCCGCCCTTTCTCACAATTGCACCTGCAACTCCTCCACCATGCTGGAGATGTGAATTTGCTGCATTAACTATTGCATCGACATCTCTCTCTGTGATGTCTCCCTGAACAAGTCTTAGGATTTTTCCGTTAATAATTTTTTCAGAAATGACCTTCATAAGACACCCCCCTCTACTCCTTACGGATTTCATTTCAAGTTAAAATTATTAATAATCAAGGCTCTTGCAAAAGTCCTGTCTTTGGTAGCCGCAGGCTTTAGCCTGCGTTTGTAACGCATTGAAAACAAAAAAAACACGCAAACTGAAGTTTGCGGCTACATGAAAATTCAAGACTTTTGCAAGAG